>JANNWV010000113.1:0-2321 GCA_031408815.1 Gammaproteobacteria bacterium | reverse complement strand
CCCGCCGTGGACCTTGTGGTTCATGCGCCGGAATGAAGTGATGGTCGAGGTCGAACGCTGATGCGCAAATGGCTTGTCGGCGTGGGCGTGTTGGCCGCGCTGGCGCTGTTGTTATTCCTGTTCCGCTGGTGGCAGGGCCCCAGCGTGGCCGCGTACCGCATCGAGTCGCGGCCGCTGGTGCAGCAACTGGTGGCCTCCGGCCGGGTGATCGCGCTGTCGCGAGGGCAAGTCGGCAGCGAGATTACCGGCGTGGTGCTCGAGCGGCGGGTGCAGGAAGGCGACGCGGTAAAACCGGGCGATGTCTTGCTGGTGCTCGGCTCCGACGAACTGTCGGCCAAGGTGCGCGAGGCCGAGGCGGCACTGGCGCAACTGCAGCGCTCGACCCGGCCACAGGCGCAGGCCGGTTTGCGTCAGGCGGAGGCGCAGCTGGCGCAGGCCAGCCGCGAAGCGCAGCGGCGCCGCGAACTGTTCAAGCGCCAGCTGATTGCGCGCGAGGCGATGGAACAAGCGGTGCAGGCCGAGACGATTGCCCGTGCCGCCGCAGAGAAGTCACGGCTGACTGTCGCGGGCCTGGCCGAAGGCAACGCCGACGAGGCGGTGCTGGGCGAACGCCTGGCATCGGCACGCGCCAACCTCGCCAAAACCACGGTGCGCGCTGAAGTGGCCGGCATCGTGCTGACCCGCAATGCCGAACCCGGCGACCTGGTGCAACCGGGCCGCGTGCTGTTCGAGATCGCCCGCAACGGCGACACCGAGATCCTGCTGCCGCTGGACGAAAAGAACCTCGGCGTCGTCAAGATCGGCCAGTTCGCCGCTTGCGTGGCCGATGCGTTTCCGACCCGGCCCTTCGCCGCCAGGATCAGCTTCATCGCGCCCAGCATCGACGCCCAGCAGGGCACGGTGGACATCCGCCTGAAGGTCGATCCGGTGCCGCGCATCCTGCGCCAGGACATGACGGTTTCGGTGAATATCGAAACCGGTCGCCGCGATAGGGCGCTGGTGGTGGCCAACGACGCGCTTTCCGCCGTGGATGGCGACGGTGCGACGGTGCTGCGGGTGACGGGCGGCAAGGCACGCCGCGTGCCGGTACGCCTGGGACTGCGTGGGTTGGCGATGAGCGAAGTGCTGTCGGGCTTGCAGGCAGGCGATGTGGTGTTGGCCGACGCCGGCGCCGGCATCATCGACGGATCTCGCGTGCGGGCGAACGAAAAAGCGGTGGCCGCGGCAGGCAGCGATACGGCCACGGCCAAGGAAATGCCGGTGGACCTGAAGTGAGCCGGATCTAGCGGGCATGTGGATCGAGTGGAACATCGCCCTGAAATTCCTGCGCGAGAGTCGCAGCCAGACTGCACTCATCCTGGTCGGCATCGCCGTCGGCGTGTCGGTGATCGTGTTCATCACCGCCCTGATCACCGGCTTGCAGAGCAATATCATCGATCGCACGCTCGGCACCCAGGCGCACATCAAGGTGCAGGCCCCGGACGAAGCCAACCGGATCCTGCCGGCCGCGTCCGGCGTGGCGCAACTGGTGCTGGAGGACAAGCGCGCGCAGCGCCTGCGTTCAATCAACAACTGGCAGCAGGTCGTCACCCAGCTCGATGGCCTGGCCGATGTCACCGCGGTATCGCCGGTGCTGTCGGGGCCGGCCTTCGCCCGGCGCGGCGTGGCGCTTGAATCGGTGGCGCTGGTCGGCATCGATGTCGTGCGCTACCAGCGCATCATCCCGATCGCCAAGGACATCATCGCGGGCGCGTTTCGGGTCGGCGCCGGCGATGCGGTGATCGGCAAACTGTTGGCTGACGACCTGGGCCTGCGCGTGGGTGACAAGCTGCGCCTGGATGCAGGACGCGACGCCGTTACCGTGGTCAACGTCGCCGGCATCTTCGAATTGGGCGTGCGCGAACTCGACAGCCGCTATGTCTATCTGGATCTGAAACAGGCGCAAACGCTGCTCGGGCTGCCCGGCGGCGTGACGGTCATCGACGTGACGGTGCGCGATATCTTCGCCGCCGATAAAGTCGCCGCGCGCATCGGCCGCCTGACCGGCCTGAAGTCGGAAAGCTGGATGGAGACCAACACACAATTGATGAATGCGCTGACCTCGCAAAGCCTGTCCACCAACATGATCAGCCTGTTCGTCGCTTTGTCAGTGGCCTTCGGCATCGCCAGCGTGCTGTCGGTAAGCGTGGTGCAGCGCACGCGCGAGATAGGCATCCTGCGCGCCATGGGCACGACCCAGGGCCAGATGCTGTGGGTGTTCCTGATTCAGGGCGCGCTGTTCGGCCTGGTTGGTTCGGTGATTGGCGGCGCGGCGGGCTATG
>JANNWV010000112.1:0-4922 GCA_031408815.1 Gammaproteobacteria bacterium | reverse complement strand
GTCGGCAACCGAAGCAGGTACCTGCACTGCGTCCTTGGGCCAGAACACGACCGCCAGCGAGACCAGTGCCGCCAAGGCAAGCGCCAGTGCCAGTAGAACCTTCCGGCGAGGTGGCGACGGCAACGGTGCAGCATCGGGGGACAGTGCGCCGGACGCGTCGTCCACCAAGGCGGGCAGCACTGGCGCCCAGGCAAACGTCGGCACGTAGTGGCCTGTGGGCAGGCTGATCCGAATGCGATCAGCGCTTCCCGACACGCCGTAGTAGTCCACCAGCCGTTCGCGCAGGCGTCGTGCCTGCACGCGGACGATGGTGTCCTGGCGCGGGTCGAAGTCGCCGCCGCGGCCGAATACCTCGACCCCGAGGGTGTATTCCTTCATCCGGTCGGCGCTGCCAGCCAGCGCATGTTCGACCACGAAGCGCAGCATCTTGCGCATGCTCGGCGCGTTGCCGAACTGCGAGCTGGCGAGAACGCGTTCCAGATGCAGGCGGATCGCCTCCGGTCCGGGCGCGGCGTCAGTGTCTTCGGGCGCCTGAATTGGGTCGCTCACCGTCGCTCCGTTACATGCCTTCATCACCGTAACGCGTTGATGCGGCTGGGCAGGTCACGGTGACTTTACCCCGATTCACTTCCGCGGACGGGCCGGTGCGGGTGGGATGGGAGCCGCAACAACACCCACCCCTCGGAGAACTGCCATGAAAACCCATCATCATTCCCATCTTCCCCGTCGCCCTGGCGCCCCGGTTACGGCACTCACGGCCGTCGTGACGGCTCTGGCGTTCGCGGTCCTGGCGATGCCCGCGACTGCAGGGACCACGCTGGTATCGGGCACCAGCGTATTCAACACCCAGTGCCAGGCACCGGTCGGGGGCGTACCCGGCAATCTGGGTGATTACCCTGCGATCGATTTCTCCGGAAGTCTGGATGGCTGCTGGTACACGTACGTCGCCACCTCCCAATTCAACCCGAGCGGCACGTATATAGAGCAAGGAACCGAGTTGTTCGTCGGCTGCCTCAACGGCAGCACCTGCGGAACATTCGAGACCGTTTATACGTTCACGGGGAAGTACACCGACGACACGTTCGCCGTGGAGATCCACGGTCGCTGCGAACACCGGATCGTAGGCGGCACCGGGGACTTCGCGGGCGCGATCGGCGTGATCACATTCAAGGACGATGTCGTCAACATGACGTTTGACTACCGGGGGCAGATCCAGCTCGGGAGGCAAGGTGTGCAGGGCGCCGCGACCGTCGATGCCGCAAGCGCGCGTGGCGTAGTAGGGCCTACCCGCACCGGCGGTTGCTAGTAAATATCGGATCCTCTGTAGGGCGGGCTCAGGCCCGCCTTACGCGGGATTGATGCCGAGCTTGAGCGCGCTTTCGCGCAAGTACTGGTAGTGGCGGCGATCGAGGATGCTGGTGACCAAGGAAATGCTCCTGTCTGTCGTGGAGACATTGCGTTGCCCCGCCCCTGGCCCTCGGTTCGCCAGCGCACATAGGTGCTCGGCTATTGGCAAGCGTTCATCAAGCGACGCCACTCGGCGCATCGTTGTCGCCAATCGGCACGACGAACAGATACGGGGCGTGGGCAGCCATCAGCAGCCCGAACGACGGGTGCCTGAAGCTGCCGAACTTGCGGTAGAAAACGACGATGCCGAACAAGCGCGCCAGGCCCGGGGACAGCACGAAAAAGACCGACGCCATCATCCATTGCACGTGGCCGGCGAGGTTTCGTTGCTTCAGGCTGCCAGCCCCATCCGCCCGGTCGTGACTGTATAGTTCGCGTGGGCTGGGTGCGGTGCCCGGCCACGAATCGCGGAGACATGTGATGGGACTTGTTCAGGCAGTGGTGGGTTCGGTTGGCGGCATGCTGGCCGACCAGTGGAAGGACTTCTACACGGTGCCGGACGGCCTGGCTTCGACGGCGGCGCTGTTCGCTGCGGTGCCTCGTGGCACCAACGCCGGTCGCGGTTCGAATACCAAGGGTTCCTCGAACATCATCACCAATGGCTCGAAGATCGTCGTGCCCGAAGGTTACGGGTTGCTGTTGTTCCAGGACGGCAAGATCACCGGCATCGCCACGGAAGCGGGCGGTTACGAGTGGAAGTCGGATGACATCAACTCCAAATCCATCTTCGTCGGCGATGGCATCTTTGCGTCCTTGATCAAGCAGAGCTGGGAGCGCTTCAAGTTCGGCGGCCAGCCCGGTTCGCAGCAGGCGGCCTTCTTCGTTTCGCTGAAGGAACTGCCGGACAACCGCTTCGGCACGCAATCGGAAATCTACTGGGACGACGGCTTCCTGAATACCCAGGTGGGCGCGGTGACGCGCGGCTCCTACACGCTGAAGATCATCGATCCGATTCTGTTCGTGAAGAATTTCGTGCCGGCCAAGTATCTGCAGCCCGGCCAGGTCTTCGATTTCACGGACATGGAAAATGCCGCCGCCGGCCAACTCTTCAATGAAGTGGTGGGCTCGCTGGCGCAGGCCTTCAGCCTGTACACGAACGATCCTGGCAAGGGCAATCGCATCAGCAAGCTGCAGCAGGATTCGGTCGGCTTTGCCCAGAGCCTGTCCGCTGCGGTGGAGAACGCGTACCAGTGGAAGTCGGATCGCGGCCTGGCCATCGTCAAGACCGCCATCGTGTCCATCGAATACGACGCGAATACGCGGGAACTGCTCAAGACCGTGCAGCGCGCCGACGCGCTGGCCGGTTCGCGCGGCAATTCCAATCTGCAGGCCAGCGTTGCGGCGGGCATGCAGGCCGCGGGTGAAAACGGCGGTGCCGCGGGCCTGGTGGGCCTGGGCATGGCGGGGGGCATGATGGGCGGGATCGGCAGCTTGCAGCAGCCGGCCGCGCCCGCTGCGCCGGCCGCGGAAGACCCGATCGCCAAGCTGAAAAAGGCCAAGGAGATGCTCGAGCTGGGCCTGATTACGCAGGCTGATTTCGACGCGCTCAAAGCCAAAGTGCTGGGCCTGTAACGCGCTGGATTCGATCGGCTACCCGGGCACAACATGTCGAACGCAAATGGACCACCCCCGCTGCCGCCATTCACCGGCCCGGGGTCACCGCAGGACGTGCCGCCGGCGCCGGGCAGTTCGCCGATCGATCCGGCCACGCTGCCCGGCCCGATCCGCGATGAACTCGAGGCGCCGGACCCGGTCGCCATCGATACCTCCGCAGCCGAACTCAAGGACGGCGCCAACCGCTGCCCGAAATGCGGCGCGACCGAGATCCGGCACAAGACCGGCACTGACCTGCTGATCTGCCAGTACTGTCGCCATGAATGGCATGGCGAGCGGGTCGAGGAACAATTCGGCTTCGGTGAAGGCATCGATCAGTTACAGGGCACGACCATGGCGTCCGGTGCGCAGGACATCGCCGCCGATGCCGCCAGCCTGATGAGCTTCAAGTGCACCGGCTGCGGCGCGGAAGTCACGGTCAATACTGAGAACGCGATGACCGCGCGCTGCCACTGGTGCCGGCATGTGTTCGGCGTCAACGAGCAGGTCGCCAATGGCGCGGTGCCCGATGCGGTGCTGCCTTTCCACATCAAGAAGGACGATGCGGTCGCGCGCATCCGCCAGTTCGTGGACAAACGGAAATTGTTCGCGCTGAAGGAATTCAAGGAACAGTTCACCCCGGAAAATGTGCTGGGCGTGTACCTGCCGTACATGATCGTCGACGGCAACACCAGCGTCGACGTTGCCGGCAAGGGCGAGATCGAGACGCGCGAATATACGGTGGGCAGCGGCGACAAGAAGAAGACCTACTACGATGCCGACGTGTACGGCGTGCAGCGGCACGTGGACTTCACGGTGGACGACTTGCCGCTGGAATCGTCCGCGATGCGCGGCAACCTGGACACGAATACCAACACCAACAACATCATCAACACCATCCTGCCGTTCGACACCAAGAACGCAGTGAAGTGGAACGCGTCCTACCTGGCCGGCCTGAGCTCGGAGAAGCGCGACCTCGATGTGGAGAAGCTGCGTCCGCGACTGGAAGAAGCGCTGCTGTCGATCGGCCGCCACCAGGTCGAAGCGTCGGTGCAGCGATACGATCGCGGCGTTCGCTGGGAACGCGAGCGCGTTGCCGTGCACGGCACGCGCTGGGTAGCGATGTACCTGCCAGTGTGGCTGTATTCGTACCAGCAACCCGGGTCGGGCATGGTGCACTACATCGCGGTGAACGGCCGCACCGGCGAGACCATGGGCAGCGTACCGGTGCAGCAGTGGAAGCTGATCACCGCCGCGCTTACCGTCGGCACCTTTCTTGAAGGCATTGCACTCTGGATCGTGGGGTCTTAGACATGAGCGGCGACGGCGAACTTGCAATCCTCCTGCTCGGCCCTGCCGGCGCAACCGGGCTGTACTGGTACTTGTACCGGTATTACCGCAACACCGACAAATCGCATGCCTTCGAGCACGAGACGGCAGTCGTTGCCAAGCCGGTGACCGGCTCGGACGAAAAAGTTGGCGAGGTGAAGGGAACGCAGGAGACGCGCATCGCCGGCAACAACGTGCGCGAGTATCGGCAACGGGTACAGCGGCTCGAAGACGACGGAGCATGATCGAAACGCGGGTCGCTTGCACGCTGGATGTCAGCGCCGCCAGCGGGCTGGTGCTGCGCGACGGGTCCTTTCATGTGGTGGCCGACGACGAGAACTCCCTGTATGTGTTCGGTCCAGACGGCGCGACACGTCGCATTTCGCTGCTGCCGGGCGAATTGCCGGACAAGAAGTCCGCGCGCAAGAAGCATAAGGCGGACTTCGAGATCCTGGTGGATCTGCCCGACCATGGCTTGCTGGCGATGGGATCGGGTTCCCGCGCCACGCGTGAACGCGCGGTATTGGTCGATCGGCTTGAGCGGATCACCGTGATCGACACCTCGGTGCTTTGCGCTTGTCTTCGCGACACGT
>JANNWV010000111.1:0-16588 GCA_031408815.1 Gammaproteobacteria bacterium | reverse complement strand
CACGGCGTCGCCCCCCCGGGGTACTCCGGGTCGACGGGGGGGCCATCCCGCCCCGCCTCCTGTGCCAACCCGCCCCTCGGCGGCATTCAGCATCGCGCGCGAATTCGGCACGAATGGCCTGAGTGCATTCCGGCATTCGGCGAGGGTTTCGCAGTCTTGGATGGATTCAATCCCAACAAACTGTGATGGTGTGCACAATCGATCTTGATCTGAGCTCTTCCATCCGGTTGATGGCGTCGGCCATGGACAGCATCGACCAAGGCGAGGGTTGGCTATGGAGGACGTCTGTAAATAAGCCATAATCAGGCCATGAAAGACCCGCGTAGCCTGCTCGCCGATTTCCGTTCCCGTGTCGTCATCGCCCCGGCGCTGGCGGCGCGCGAAGACTGGCTGAGCCGCATTGACGCGATCGCCAAGGCGCTTGAAGCCCAGGCTTCGAAGATCGACCGCCTGCGCCAGGACATCGAGGACGCCGAGCACACGCGCGACGCGGCCAACCTTGCGCGCATGCGCGTGTTCGGGCAGCTCAACACGCTGCACAAGACGCTGACCGCCGCCACGCCCAACTACGAGGGCGAGAAGGACGGCGAGCCGCAGCACATCGCGCTGCGTCGGATCGAATGGCTGGCAAGCCGCGGCGGCACCGACCCGCACGCAGCACTGGCCGCGAAGGAAGCCGAGATGGGAGCGCCGATTCCCGGCCAGGCCGTGCTCGAAGCCGTCATCGCCGGCCAGCGCCGTTTCACCAAGGGGCAACTTGAGTTCAGCCTGTCGGAAGCCATCGTGCTGACCAACTGGGAACTGACGCCGCTGGAAATCATGGAAAAGGGCGAGCCCTGGCTGGCCGAGCTGATCCTCAAGAACCACGCCGCTCCTGCCCAGGACTGATCGGGCCGCATCGCTCGCGGCGCAAGCCGGCTAGCGCGGCGACAAAAAATCCCGCGCCAGCCGCGCCTTGTCCACGCGCCGCATCGTGTCCTTCGCCATCTTGCCCAGCACCGCGATTGCTTGCGGCGTCGCCACGTCGATGCCCAGCGCCGCGTCGCGTGGCCAGTCGCCGTCCAGGTGCAGGTAGCGATCGCCCAGGCGGTCTTCCACCATCGCCTGTGCGTGCTGTTGCTGCACCGAAATCAGCGTCAGTATCAGCCGACCTTCGGACAACCAGTCCACCGCGCCATCGCGTTCGCTCACCTTCGTGGTGGGCGCGTATCGCGCGGTGCCGGTACCGATCGACAGCATGTGCATGCGCGATGCCGGAATGCCCATGAAGTGCTCGGCCTCATGCAAGGCCACCTGGTCGGGCGCCACCGCGAACATACCGCCGTCGGCATACAGGTAGCGGCCGATCTGCACCGACGGAAAATACGAAGGCGCGGCGCTGGTCGCCATCGCGACGCTGACGGCATGCCGCTTTTCATCGCCATGCGAACCCGGCGAATGCGGCGTCTTGAAGATCTTGGTCTGGCTCAGCGTGATGTTGGTGGCCGGAATCACCACCGGGTGCAGCGCCTCGCCCAGGGTCGCGCGGCCGAGGTGTTCGACCAGCGCGTGCCGCAGCGCGTTGCCGTCGTACTTCGGACCCATCACCGACCGCGTCAGGTCGCGCAGCTTGCCGATGGTGCCGGTCGCCAGCCCGCGCTTGGAAAAAATCTGGGTGCCGTGGCGCAGGAACAATTCGCGCAGGTCCCACATCGGCATTTCGAAGGCCAGCGCAATCGCCAGCAGCCCGCCCACCGACGTGCCGGCGATCAGGTCGAAGCGACGGCCGAGCGGTTCACCGGTCATTTCCTCCAGTTCGGCCAGTACGCAGGCCGTGTACAGGCCAAGGTAGCCGCCGCCGGCCAGTGACAGGATCCGAAACGGTTGATCGGGCGGGGAGCGGAGGGTGAGGTCGACCATGGGGGCAGAAGTTTGCCACGGGAGGTCAGGTTGCGCCTAAACCCAGGCCCTCGATTGACTCGGATCAATGCGGCCCAGCGCCAAGTGTCTAGAGTTGGAGTCCATCCACGACGGGAGACGGCCATGATTCGCGAGATCTTCGTTCCCTTGCTGCGTAGCGCCAGCGACAGCGCCGCGCTGGACGCGGCCATGGTCCTGGCCCGGGCCCACAAAGCCCATGTCACCAGCCTGGTCACGCTCGAGCACCCGATGCCCCTGGTCACCGAATTCGGTTACGTGCCGATCGAGGCCAGCCAGCGGCAACTCGATGAATCGCGCGCCGCGGCCGAAGCCCTGGCGGCCCGCACCCGCGCCCATCTCGCCCACGAAGAGGTCACCAGCGAAGTACGCGTGACCGAAGTGATGCTGCTGTGGAGTGAAGAAACCGCCGCACTACACGCACGCCATTGCGACCTGTCGGTGATGGGCGGCCCCGATCCGCAGGACGCGTCGCCGCACTTCGGCCTGAATTTCAAAACCTTGCTGATGCATTCCGGTCGGCCGGTGCTGGTGGTGCCGCAGGGCGCCAAGATCAGCGCGCCCGCGCGTCGCGTGGTCATCGCCTGGAAGCCCACCGCCGAAGCCGCGCGCGCCATTCATGAAGCCTTGCCCCTGATTGCCGCAAGTTCGCAGATAGACGTGCTGATGATCGACCCGCAGGTGGACGAAGGCCGCCATGGTGAACAACCCGGCGCCGATATCGCCCGTCACCTGGCGCGGCACGGCCTGTCCGTGAACGTGGTCACGCTGCCGTGTGAAGGCCGCAGCGACGGCGCGGCCATCCTGCGCCACGTGCAGGACGTGGGCGCCGACCTGCTGGTGATGGGCGGCTACGGCCATGCCCGCTGGCGTGAAGTGGTATTGGGCGGGGCCACCCGTTGCATCCTGGATGGCGCGCGCACGGCCGTGCTGTTCTCGCACTGAGCCGCGTTACCATGCGGAACCGGGCACTGGTGGGCCAATCCCACCAGACCCCGATCCGACAGGAATTCGCCCGTGCGCCGAGTCACCCGCAACACGTCCGCCCTGCTTTCCGCCGCCCTGCTCGCCTGCCTGGTTTCAATGCCGATCGCGTCGGCCGGTACGGCTGGCGACGCTGAAGCCATCGCCCGCAATTTCCTTCAGAACAACCAGCGTAGCCTCGGGCTGGATGCCGCCGACCTGCGCGAGTTGACCATCAGCGCCAACGTGCCCGGCACCGCGCAGGGCATGCGCCATGTCTACCTGCAGCAGAACCTGCGCGGCATTCCGGTGTGGAACGCGATGTTCACCGTCAACGTGGCGGGCGACGGGTCGGTCATCAATCCTGGCAATCGATTCTTCAACCGGCTCGCCGCGCGCACCGCGGGCCAGGCCGTGCGCCGCAATCCGGTGCAGGCCGCGCAGGTCGCGGCCGGCTTCATCGACCTCAAGCTCAAGCAACCCATTCGCGCCACCGCCAATCGCGGCGGCCCTGCGCAGAAGCACACGCTCAGCACCGGCGGCGCTGCACTGCGCCCGATCGAAGCCGAACTGGTCTGGTACTACGCGCAGGACATCAAGCAGTTGCGCCTGTCGTGGCGCCTGCAGATCGAGAGCTCCAGCACCCATCACTGGGATGTCTTCGTGGATGCGGAAAATGGCGAGCCGCTGGCCGCCAAGGACCGCGTCATCCATGAAACCTACAGTTCCATCGCTGCCGCAACCGCGAATTCGGATGCCGGCGCAGGCGCGATGGCCATGCTCAATTCCGCGGCCGCGCTGGTGGCCGTATCGCCTGATCCATTGCCGGTGTTCCCGAACATCGACGGCGCGAGCTACACCGTCTATCCCTTCCCCTTCGAAAGCCCGAGTGATGGCGGCCGTCGTTCGGTTACCGGCGCGGCCAGCCCCGCCGCATCGCCGCACGGCTGGCACGACACCAATGGCGCGGCCGGCCCCGAATCCACGCTGACACGGGGCAACAACGTGCGCGCCTACACCGACACCGACGCTAACGACAATGTCGACGCCGGCAGTGAAGTCGACGGCGGCGTCGCGCTGAATTTTGCCCCGGCGATCCTGGCTGGGCAGGAGCCGGCCGCGTACAAGAACGCCGCGGTCGTCAATCTTTTTTACTGGAACAACATCATCCACGACATCACCTACGGCTACGGCTTCAATGAAGTGTCAGGCAATTTCCAGCTGAGCAATTTCGGCAAGGGCGGCTTCGAGGGCGACCAGGTTCGCGCCGAAGCGCAGGACGGCAGCGGCACCGACAACGCCAACTTCAGCACCGGTCCGGACGGCGAAGCGCCGAGGATGCAGATGTATCGCTGGCTGTATCCGTTCCCGAACGTGGTCAACGTCACTGCGCCGGCGCCGGCCATCGGCAACTATATTTCCACGGCCGCCAGTTTCGGCCCGCTGTATTCGGCCAGTGGCGCCAAGGCCGGTTCCCTGGTGCTGGCCAACGACGGCACCGGCGCCACCAGCGACGGCTGCGAACCACTGGTGGCCTTCCCCGCAGGCGCCATCGCGATGATGGATCGTGGTTCGTGCACTTTCGTGGTCAAGGTGAAAAACGCGCAGAACGCCAGCGCCATCGCCGTGGTAATGGTCAACAACATCGCCGGCGAGCCAATTGCGATGGGCGGCACCGATGCCACCATCACCATTCCCTCGGGCATGATCAGCCTGGCCGATGGCAACAAACTCAGGCCGCTCCTGCCGGCCACGGCCACCGCACAGGCCAATGGCAGCCCGCCGCTGCAGCGCGACTCCGACCTGGATGCCGGCGTGATCGTGCATGAATACGGCCACGGCATTTCCAGCCGACTGACCGGTGGCCCCAACACCACCTCTTGCCTGGGCAACGCCGAACAGATGGGCGAGGGCTGGAGCGACTGGTTCGCCGCCACCTTCACCGCGCGGCCGTCCGACGTGGGCAGCACGCGCCGCGGCATGGCCAGCTACCTGTACTACCAGCCGATCACCGGCACCGGCCTGCGCAACACGCCCTACAGCACCGACATGGCGATCAATCCGGCCAACTACCTCGCCGTCGCCAACACCACCAGCACCAGCTCGCCGCACGGCATCGGTTACGTCTGGAACAGCATGTTGTGGGAGGTGTACTGGAACCTCGTCAATCGCTACGGTTTCAATCCCAACCTCTACCAGGGCTGGAACACGGGCGGCAACAACCTGGCGTTGCAGTTGGTGATGGACGGCATGAAGATACAGCCCTGCAGTCCGGGCTTCGTGGACGGCCGCAACGCGATCCTCGCGGCCGACACCGCCCTGACCGCCGGCGCCAACACCTGCGAAATCTGGCGCGGCTTCGCCAAGCGCGGCCTCGGCGTCAGCGCCAGCCAGGGTGATGGCAACGATCGCGGCGATGGCGTGCAGGCGTTCGACTTGCCGGCCGCCTGCAGCGCCGCGACCTTCGGCGGCTTCCAGGCGCCGATTCTCGCTCCGCCCGCGCTCAACCTCGCCTACGTGCCGACCACGCAAACCATTCCCCTGCAATTCTCGGTGACGGGTTTGACCGGCCCGCTGATCATCGACACGCAACCGGTCAGTTGCGCCACGCTCGAACCAACCAGCGCGGCGCCGATCGCCCTGTCATCGGCAACGGGCCTGCAAAAAAACGGCAACAATTATTCGATCGACTGGCGTCCCGCCAAGGCCTGGGCCGGCACCTGCCGCGCGGTCACCTTGCGAATTCCGGCCGCCACCAATCCAGTGGCATATTTCCGCTTTGACGAGTCGGTGCCGCAAAAGGTCAATCGTTAACAGGGGCGTCTGAATGGCAAAAGTACTGAAACTGGCGGCATTTTCTGATGGCGAAACCGGCGGCAACCCGGTCGGCGTCCACGTCGACCAGGTGCATCCCGACGATGCGGAAATGCAACGACTCGCCACCGAAGCGGCGCTGCCGGAAACCATTTTCGCGGCGCCGGTTGCCGGCGGATTTCGAGTGCGCACGTTTACGCCGATATCGGAAGTGGGTTTTCGCGGCGATGCCACCATCGCACTGGGCGCGGTGCTGGCGATGCGCGAAGGCGACGGCCTGTTTGCCTTGACCCTCAACGACGGCCGCATCTTCGTCGAGGGTCGCAGTGAAGGCGAAGGTTATGCTGCCAGCCTGCAGTCGGCCCCGACCAAGAGTGGCGCAGCGCCCGGCCCCCTGGTCGAAGCGGTGCTGGAAATCTTCGACTTCGGCAAGGTGGACCTGCATACGCGCATTCCCGCCGGGCGCGCCAACGCCGGTGACGACTACCTGCTGATCGGCCTGGCCAATCGCGAGGCGCTGGTCGCGCGCGCCTACGGCCTGGCCGCCTGCCGCATGCTGATGTCGGCCGCGGGCCTGGCCGCTGTCATCCTGGCCTGGCCGGAAAACCTGCGTCGCTTCCATACCCGCAATCCGTTTACCTCGGCGGCGCAATTCGAAGACCCGGCCACGGCCGCCGGCGCCGCTGCGCTGGGTGGCCGATTGCGGGACCTGAAGTGGCCGCATGGCGGCAGCATCGAAATCGTCCACGGCGAAGAATCCGGCCACAGCGCCTTGATCCGCGCCGACATCGGGGAAGAAAAGGGCAGCCCGATCCGCATCTCGGGACAGGCGCGATTCATGGACTGAAGGCTTACAATCAGCCGCATCGGATGCAGGGGGCGACCATATGGCCACCAGTGCGCAAGTGCAGCGGATCGCGGCATTTTCAGACGGCAACACGGGCGGCAATCCCGCCGGCGTGCTGATCAGCGACAGCCTGCCCGATGCCGCCGAGATGCAGCGCATCGCCGCCGACATCGGCTTTTCCGAAACCGCCTTCGCCGCGCCGCAAAACGGTGGCTGGCGCGTGCGTTATTTTTCGCCCGAATCGGAAGTGCCGTTCTGCGGCCACGCCACCATCGCGCTGGGCGCGGCGCTGGCGATGCAAAAAGGCGACGGCATTTTTCCCCTGGCATTGAACGATGCGAAGATCACCGTTGAAGGCCATCGCGACGGCGATCGCTACAGCGCCGCGTTGCAATCGCCGCCGACGCGCACTTCGGTCATGCCGGCGCCATTGGTGCATGCCATCCTCGACCTGTTTGGTTACAGCATCGCCGACCTCGATCCGCGCTTCCCGGTATTCCGCATCCACGCCGGCGCCGACCATCTCGCGCTGGTGCTCAACTCACGCGAAAAACTGGGCGCAATGAAGTACGACCTCGATGCCGGGCGCGCGCTGATGAATCTTGCCGGCCTGGTGACGGTCGTCATCGCCTGGCCGGAAACCGACCAGCGCTTCCACACCCGGAATCCGTTTGCCTCTGGCGGCGTGTACGAAGACCCGGCAACCGGCGCCGGCACCGCCGCCTTCGCGGCGTACCTGCGCGACATCGGCTGGCCGCATGGCGGCGCGATAGACGTGGTGCAGGGCGAAGACATGGGCAGCCGGTCCTTGCTGCATGCGGACATTCCCGCCGAGCCCGGTAGCTCCATTCGCGTGTCGGGCAGCGCACGCCTGATGTAGAGTCGCCGGGCCATGCCCGACGCCTTCAAGAACCTGATCAATGCCGCGCAGGCGGCGTCAGTGCTCCGCGCGCACCGGCTTGGGCGCGTGCGCCATCAGCCTGTCGGTCCAGGCGATGCCGATCGCCGACAGGATGAAGATGGTATGGATGATGGTCTGCCACATCACGCCGGTCGCGGTCACCGTGCTGCACGAATCAGTGGCGGTAGTACCCGCCAGCGCCGCCACGGCATTCAGGCACTCCTGTGTCCCCTCCAGCGGCAGGCCGCCCAGGGTGCCTGCTTCGATGAAGGTCTTCAGCAGGTGGATGGACGAAATGCCGATGATCGCCATCGCCAGCTTCACCTTCAGCACGCTGGCGTTGACATGGCTCAGCCACTCGGGCTGGTCGGGATGGCCTTCCAGGCGCATGCGCGAGACGAAGGTCTCGTAGCCGCCCACGATCACCATCATCAGCAGGTTGCTGATCATCACCACGTCGATCAGGCCCAGCACGATCAGCATGATTTCCTGCTCGCCGTAGCTGGTCGCACCCAGGATCAGGTGCCACAGCTCTTTCATGAACAACACCACGTACACGCCTTGCGCGACAATCAGGCCGAGATAAAGCGGCAACTGCAGCCAACGTGACGAGAAGATCAGGGTAGGCAACGGGCCGAGGCGGGGCGAGACGGGGTTGGTCATGGGATGGCTCGTGATTCAGGACAGCCGGCAGTTTACAGGGGACCCGGGCCGCGGCCAGCCACCGGGCCGCCGCTGGTCGGATGTAAGCGCTTTTTGCTGCAAAGCAGCTATCTAAACGCCCTGAGTGCCTATAAGGTGTGCCGGCGTTCGCGGTTTCCAGGGGGCCGATGGCGATGAAACACTCGCTGCTGCCTAATTTCTTGATCGACTTAGGGGTATTCAAAAGCATGCGTATCAAACTTCTCACCCTCGCCCTCGGCGCTGCCGTGGCCCTTCCGATGTCCGCCTCGGCCACGCCGATGGGCAATGGCGCTGAAAACGCCAATGGCAACGCCAAGTTCCTGCGTTGCGGCACCGAAAACCCGACCGAGCTGGACGCGATGCTGCGCGAAGAAAATTTCGTCGCTACCCTGATGGGCAACAAGGGCGCCAAGGGTTCGGGCACAGTCACCGGCGCAGCGTTCGCCCCGACCGTGGTCAACGTCTATTTCCACACCATCACCAATACCTCCGGCGTTGGCGCCGTGTCCGGCGCGCAGATCAACTCACAGATGAACGTGTTGAATGCCGCGTATGCGGGTACCGGCTTCTCGTTCGTGCTGGCCGGTTCAGACACGACCGCCAACAACACCTGGTACACCGTCGGCTACGGCAGTGCCGACGAAACCGCAATGAAGTCCGCCCTGCGCAAGGGTTCGGCCGACGACCTGAACCTCTATGCCGCCAACATCGGTGGCGGCCTGCTCGGTTGGGCGACGTTCCCGTCCAGCTACGCCTCCAAGCCGCTGTCGGATGGCGTGGTCATGCTGACCGCATCAATGCCGGGTGGTTCGGCTGCCCCGTACAACCTCGGCGACACCGCCACGCACGAAGTCGGTCATTGGCTCGGCCTGTACCACACCTTCCAGGGTGGCTGTAACGGCAACGGTGACTTCGTCGCCGACACCGCCGCAGAAAAGTCGGCTGCCTATGGTTGCCCGACCGGTCGTAACTCCTGCGCCAGCAAGCCGGGCAACGATCCGATCACCAACTTCATGGACTACACCGACGACCAGTGCATGTACCAGTTCAGCGGTGGCCAGGGCACGCGTACCCAGGACCAGTGGACCGCGTACCGCTTCGGCAAGTAATGCCGAACCCGTACCGCCAGCAACAACCGAAGGGGCGCCTCGTGCGCCCCTTCGCCATTGCCTGTGTCGTCGCGGGATTGCTGGGGTGCACCGCCATGGCCGCACAGGACAGCCCGCCCTCCGACGCCTCCGCGCAAGCGGGCCGCCTGCGGCCCTCGCCGCAACTCGCCTGCGACCGCAACAACCTCACTTCGTATTCCGGCGTCGTCAGCGGCTATCGCCGCGACAAGGACAGTACCTGGATCGAAATCAGCACCGACGAAGACACCGTTGAAGCCGTTACCGTGCCGCACGACGGCCAAAGCGACGCGTCCGCGCATTACTGGTTGTGGGGCGCAGCCTTCACCGCCGCCGATACGGCGCAGATAGAAAAATCACCCGGCACAGTGGTCGACGGCATTCGCGCCGTGGCCTGGGTTTGCGAAGACCGCAAGACGCCGCCGGTCATCGACTGGCAGCCCAAGCGCGATTAGAGCTCGGGCGATTGAATCCGGCGCGATTGAATCCGGCGCGACTAAGCGCGTTCCCGCAATCCCTGGTTGATCGATTCCACCAGCGCCTCGGCATTCCACGGCTTCGCCAGGAAATCATGCAGCGCCGCGTCGCGTCGTGCCCGATCGACCGCGGCCGATTCGGCCTGGCCCGACAGCATGATCTTCACCACCGACGGAAAGCGTTCGTGCGCCTTGATCAGGAACTCGTCGCCCTTCATGCCCGGCATCAGCCAGTCCGACACGATCACCAGCAGCGTGTGGCCATCGAGCGCCAGCTCGTCCAGCAGTTCCAGCGCCTCTTCCGCGCTTTCGGCCACGTCGATGTGGAAGTCGCTGCCGAAGGCGCGCCGCAACTGGTCCTTCAAGGCCGTCAACACGATGATCTCGTCGTCAACGCATAACAGCACGCCCTTTTCCATCACGCGACTCCTGCAATTGGCAAACTGACGGTGAAGGTGCTGCCCCGGCCAACTTCGCTTTCCACGAAGATCTGGCCGCCATGTTTTTCAATGATCTTGCGCACGATGTCCAGGCCCAGTCCGGTTCCCTCGCCGGCAGGCTTGGTGGTGAAAAAGGCATCAAAGATCCGCGCGCGTACTTCCGGCGTCATGCCGCAACCGGTATCGGTCACCGACACCAGCGCGTTGTCGCCGTCGCGGCGCAGGCCCAGGGTCAGGTTGCCCTTGTGGTCCATCGCCTGCAGCGCGTTGTGCACCAGGTTGGTCCACACCTGGTTGATCTCGTCGGGCAGGCAACGAACGAGGGGTAAATCATCAAAGTGCCGCACCAGCTCGATGCTGTGCTTGATCTGGTTCTGGTAGATGGTCAGGACTGTTTCCAGGCCTTCGCGCAAGTCTGATTCCGTCCACACCTGCACGCCGCCGAAGCGCGAGAAGGATTTCAGCGCGAAGATGATCTTGGCGACCCGGTCCACCGCGGTGTTGATGTTGTCGGTGTTGGTGGTGATGGTGGCGATGCCGTGCGCGGTGTCCAGGATGCGGTCCACGGCCGGATGGCGTAGCAGGGGCAGCACGGCGTCCAGATCGGTGTGCGACTGCAACTGCACCAGCAGGCCGGCGCGATGGCGCGCCTGCGCAAGGCCCAGCGCTTCCAGCCTTTCTGTCACCTCGCGCACGATGGTGCGTTCCTCGCGCGTGCTCAGCACCGCCTTGGGCTGGCTGGCGCGCTTCAGCAGTTCGCTGAAATGCACGCGGTGCGCGGCATCGAGTTCATCCAGCAAGCCCGGCAAATCGAGCAGGGCGCTATCGAGCGCTTCGGAAATATTCCGCCCGCTCGACTTGATCGCGCCGATCGGCGTGTTGATCTCGTGCGCCACGCCGGCAATCAGCTGGCCCAACGCGGCCATCTTTTCCGAATGCACCAGGTGCGCTTCGGCCTGGTGCAGGTCATGCAGCGCCTGCGCGGCCTGCGCGCGCGCCGCTTCGGCGGTGGCATAGGCGTCGGCATTGGCCAGCGCAATCGCCGCGTAGGCGGTGGCTGAGCGGAATACTTCCAGGTCGCGCTCGTGGTAGGCGTCGGGCGAATGGCTTTGCACCGTCACCACGCCAATGCGCCGGCCGTTGGCGATCAAGGGCCGGAACACCGCAGACAGAATCGGCGCGCTCTCTTCAATATTGGTAGCGGTCGGCGCGCTGCCCAGCTGCGAATCGTTGAACAAGGTCAGCTCGCGGTCTTCGCGAAAGGTCAGCACCGCCAGCGACGTCGGATGGTCCAGCGGATACGAGTTAGCCGAATCCACCACGCCGTCCTCGATGTAATAGATGTAGTCCAGCGAATTGCCAGCGGGCGACAACAGCGCCACGCCGAAGGCATCCATCGGTAGCAGCGCGGCGATGTGTTTCTCCATCGTCTTGCAGATCGCCAGCGCATCCAGGCTCACCGTCAGGTCCTTGCCGATGTCGCCCAGCAGCCGTAGCGTTTCGGCCGAGGCGGCGAGTTCGTCGTTGGCCTGCTTCAGCGCGATGTTCGATTGCCAGCGCGCGACGATCGCGGCCACGTGGCTGGCCACGTAATTCAACAGGTCCAGGTCGGCCTGCGTGTAGGTGATGTCCGCGCTGTAGCTCTGCACGATGATCAGGCCGTACACGGTGTCCTGGGCGATCAGCGGAGCACCCATCCAGCTGTTGAAGTCCACCACGCCGCGCGGCGCGCGGATCTCGCCAGCGGCCACCAGCGATTCGAACAAGTCATGATCCATCAGCCATGGCAGGCGGCTGCGGAGCACCAGCGACGAAATACCCTCGCCGAACGGAAACGTCTCCAACACTTCGTTCGGGTCTTCGTCCACCAGGTATTGCTGGCGGATCATGCCCTGCTCGGCATCGTAGGCCGCGATGATGAAATTCTTCGCATACATCAGCCGGCCGACGATGTCGTGCAGTTGCACGTAGTGTTCGTGCTGCGGGCTGTCGGCCGCGGACAGCGCGGCGATTTCATACAAGGCGCGCTGCAGTTCTTCCGCGCGCCGGCGTTCAGTCAGTTCTATTTCCAGGCTGGCGATGCGTTGTGAAAGCTGGGCGGTCTCGTCAAGCAACTTCAAGCTCCACCCGGTTGCGGCCGGCATCCTTGGCCCGGTACAGCGCCGCATCTGCGCGCGCCAACAGCGTCGCCGCCGTGTCGTCGGGCCGGCAGGACGCAATGCCGAAGCTCGATGTCACCTGGCCCACGCCGGGGAAATGAAACGCGGCAATCGCCTCGCGCAATTTCATTGCCGTGCGCAGGCAGGCCGCGGCACTGCTGTGCCGGCACACCACCACGAACTCCTCACCGCCCAGACGCCCCAGCGCATCGGCGTCGCGCGTGTTGTCGCGCAGCAACTGCGCCATCGCGATCAGCACCTCGTCCCCCACGCCATGGCCGTAGGTGTCGTTGACCCGCTTGAAGTGGTCGATGTCGAGCATGATGATGGACACGTCCACCTTGTAGCGACGGGCGCGGATCAGTTCCTCGTCCAGCAGCTCGTCCAGCTTGCGCCGGTTGTACAGGCCGGTCAGCTTGTCGGTGACCGACAACACTTCCAGCAGGCGATTCTTTTCCACGAGTTCTTCGGTGCGCGCCGCCACGATGTCCTCAAGCTCGGCATTCATGCGCCGCAGCTCTTCGTTCTGGCGGATCAGGTCGCGTTCCTGCCAATAGGCGCGCACGGCGGCGCGCACGGTCAGCACGATGTCGTCGTTGAGGAAGGGCTTTTCCAGGAACCGGTAGAGGTTGGCGTCGTTGATGGCGCGCTTCACGCCGGACATGTCGCTCTGGCCGGTCAGCAGGATCTTGACGGTATTGGGGGACTTTTCATGCAGCTGCACCAGCAGTTCGTCGCCGCGCAGCCCCGGCATCATGAAGTCTGAAATCACCAGGCCCAGCTCGTGGCCCTGGGCGCGCAGGTCGGCCTCGATCTCCAGCGCCTCCTCGCCGCTTTCGGCGAACTCCACCTGCAGCTCCGGCCCGAAGTGGCTAGACAGCATGCTTCGCAGCGCGTTCAGCACCGTGGAATCGTCGTCCACGCACAAGATGATGCTGCTGTTGTTCAAGGGTCCGCCGTGGGTTGGAGTTACCCGGGTACAGATAAACATGTCCGGCCCAGCCTCATGTGTGCGTTACGTCGGCAAATGTGAAGCAAGTTGCTATTTTAGCGGGAAATACCCACGCGTTGCCTGCTGCTTCCTACCCACCAGTTCGGCACGGCGAGTATCCTCAGCGATAGGCGACGCGCAATCAATCCAGGTGGCACGGAGCACGCAATGAACATCAAACCCATCAAGACGCGGGCAGACTACAGGGCGACATTGAAAGCCGTGGAGAGCCTGATGGACGCGCGTGCAAATTCACCCGAAGGCGATCTGCTTGACGTGCTGGTGACCCTGATCGAGGCTTACGAACGCAAGCATTTCCCCAGGGACCTTCCGGACGCTGTCAGCGCCGACTGACGCTGGCCATGATCCAGAAATTGCACCCCGGGCTGGGAGTACCGGCTGAGAGCCTGCTAAAGCAAGCCACACGAGCCGCCTGAACGGCGAGCAACCCTGTCCGCCCAGTGTGCGAAACCGCACCGAGCGCCATCTTGCCGCAGTGCATCATCAACCCTGGTCAAGGAAGACCAGCGTCATGTCTGTGAGGTGCCTGCAAGGATGCGGGCGAAAAATCCGCCGCCCCCTCACCCGGGGCGGCTTTTTTTTGCTTGCCGTTCCTATATGGTGGCCGCTGGGGAAAAGGCTGGGGCGACATGCTAGACACGCTCAAACGGCTTGGCCAACGCAAACTGGCGCAGTGGGCGCTGGCCTATGCGGCCGCCGCATGGGTCGCACTGCAAGTGCTGGGCTTGGCGGCCGACAGTTACGGCTGGTCGCCAAGCGTCATGCGGGTCGCCTTCGGTATTGCGGTCGTTGGCTTCATCGTCGCGTTGGTGCTGGCCTGGTACCACGGCGAGCGCGGCCAGCAAAAAGCCACGGGCGCGGAACTGCTTCTGCTGGCCGTGGTGTTGGTGGTGGGTGGCGGACTGATCTGGAATTCGGAACGGCAGCGGCCGCCATCAACCGTCGTCACGAATCCGGCTGCGGCCACATCGGCAAGCGCTGCCAGTTCGCCCGTTGCGCAAATCGCCGCCACCGACACGCGATCCATCGCCGTACTGCCCTTCGTCAACCTGTCGTCCGATCCCGAGCAGGAATATTTTTCCGATGGCCTGTCGGAGGATTTGATCACCGCGCTGTCGCAGTTCAACGGCCTGAAGGTCATCAGCCGTAATTCCAGTTTCACCTTCCGCGACAGCAAGGACGATAGCGCCACCATTGGCGCCAAGCTGGGCGTCGCCCATTTGCTGGCGGGCAGCGTGCGCCGCGCCGGCGACGTGGTCCGCATCAGCGCCGACCTGGTCAACGTGGCCGACGGTCGCACCTTGTGGTCGCAGCGATTCGATCGCCCGTACACCAACCTGTTCCAGCTGCAGGACGAAATCACCCAGGCCGTCGCCACCGAATTGAAGGCCAAACTGCTGACCGACGACGGCGCGGTGAGGCAAAGCGACCACCCGCCCAGCGGTAGCCTGGCCGCCTACAACGCCTACCTGCAGGGTCGCTACCAGTTTGCGCGCAGCACGCACTTCAGCTTCCAGCAAGCCATCGGCTTTTTTGAAGAGGCCATTCGCCTCGACCCCGGTTATGCGGCGGCCCATGCCGCGCTGGGCACAACACTGTCGTTCGATGCTGCGATATTCGTGAGCGGCGATGCGGCACGCGCGCAACTCGATCGCTCGCGCCGCGCCGTGCGCACGGCGTTGGCATTGGCGCCTGACCTTGCGGCCGCGCATATCGCGCGCGGCGCCTTGCTGATGAATGGCGAACTGGACTGGGCGGCTGCCGAGACGGAATACCGGCTGGCGATACGCTTGGCGCCCAATGACAGCGCCGGCCTGTATGGCCTGGCGCAGGCGCGCGCGGCGCTGGGCATGCGCGACGAGGCCATCACGCTGATGCAACAAGCCATCGATCGCGACCCGCTGGATACTGGCCGCTATTACTGGCTGTCCATCTTGAAGAGCACGCCGGGCAATCTGGCCGAAGCCGAGCGGCTCATCGACATCGCCGTGAAGCTCCAGCCCGCTGCCGAGCAGGGCGTCTCGCAGAAGGTCGCGGTGCAGGTGTTACGCGGCCAGCATGCCGCTGCCCTGGCCACGGCCCGCGCCATGCCGGCCGGCGTGTGGCGGGCCGTGTCGCTGGCCTACGCCATGCAGGGGGCCGGTAACCCGGCCGCTGCCGATGCTGCGCTGCAGGCCTTGATCGACCACGAGAGCGAAGGCGCCGCCTATCAGATTGCCCAGGTATTCGCCCTGCGCAAGGACTCGGAGGGCTTGTTCAAATGGCTCGACCAGGCCTGGACCAATCGCGACCCGGGCATCCGCCGCACCCTGTACGATCCGTTCCTGGCGCCGTATCGCAGCGATCCTCGATTTGCTGCGTTTTGCAAAAAGGTGGGGCTGCCGGAGCCGGGCGCTTGAATCGGCAAGCCGCTGGGCCAGATCAGCCAGCAGCTGGGCATCACCTGACCGGCCTGGGCTAGACTCGGCGACGGGCGCCCCGCGCGCCCGACCACCCAGGGGACTCGTGGTGCAGGCATGTCGCTGATCGCCGAACTCAAGCGCCGCAAGGTCTTTCGCATCGGCGCGGCCTATCTGATTGCCGGCTGGGTGGTTATCCAGGTCGCCGCCACCGTCGCGCCGCAATTCGGCCTGCCGGACTGGACGCCGCGACTGGTCACCTTCCTGGTAATGCTGGGTTTCCCGCTGGCCCTGGTGCTGGCCTGGGCCCTGGAGTTCGGCGAAGACGGCGTGCGCGTGGACCGTGCCGGCGCCGGATCGAAACGCTTCTATATCGTTGCCGTACTGATGATGGTGCTGGCGATCGGCTGGTATTGGCGCGGCGCCGCCACGAGCGATGCGCCCGCCACGAACCAGACCGCCACCTCGCCATCCGCTGCGATTGCAGGTGCCACCAACACGAATCAAAAATCCATCGCCGTGCTGCCCTTCGTGGCCATGAGCCAATCGGCCGAAGACGGTTATTTCGCCGATGGCCTCAGCGAAGAAATCATCAACGCCCTCACCACGCTGCCCGATTTGCTGGTGACAGCGCGCACGTCCGCCTTCCACTTCAAGGGTCGCGACGTGCCCGTGCCGGATATCGCGAAGACCCTGGGCGTGGCGCACGTGGTGGAAGGATCGGTGCGCCGCAGCGGCGACAACCTTCGGATTACCGCGCAGCTGATCCGCGCCAGCGACGGTTTCCACCTGTGGTCGCAAACCTACGACCGCCCGGTGGCCGATATCTTCGCCGTACAGGCCGACATC
>JANNWV010000110.1:0-8528 GCA_031408815.1 Gammaproteobacteria bacterium | reverse complement strand
CGTAGCGCCGCCGCGCGACATGTCCTACATCCGCTGCCTCCGCGGCCTCGCATCCGGCATCGAGTACTCGGCCGACACGCCGATGAACCTCGATCCGGCCGACGGCCGCCCGGTCGAAATGGTGCTCGACCTCGAGCGGCTCGCGGCCGAGCAACCGAACGCGCAGTGGTACGACCCATCGCGGCGCGACCTATGGCGCTTCGGCGCGCTGATGGCGCTGGACATTCGCGACCCGCGCGATGCCGCGCACATCGTCGCGCTTGGCGAGGGCGGCACGCCGACGCTCGACTACAGTGATCATCCAACGGCGGTTACGTCGGGGTTGAGGCTGGGGCTCAAAGACGAGGGTCGCGAACATCTTGGCTTCGGCGCCAACCCCACGCAAAGCTTCAAGGACCGCGGCATGGCGATGGTGGTGGCGCAGGCGCGCCGCCTCGGCCTGACGCGCCTGGCGGTGCCCACGCAAGGCAACGCCGGCGATTCGCTGGTGCATTACGCATTGGCCGCGGGGCTGTCGGTGGTGGTGGCGATGCCCGATGACACGCCCGCGCCAATTTTGGGAAATGTCGCCGCCGCAGCGCACCGCTATCCGGATCGCGTAAAGCTCGAACTCGTCGGCCCCACCATTCGCGAAGCCGCGGCCTATCTAAAGGAACACTACCTGCCGCAAGGCTATTTCTCCGTCGCCACTTTCCAGGAACCGGGCTGGCGCATCGAAGGCAAGAAATCGCTCGGCCTGGAACTGGCCGAGCCCGCACCCGGCGACACGCGCTGGTCGCTGCCCGACGCGGTGATCTACCCCACCGGCGGCGGCACCGGCGTGCTCGGCATGTGGAAGGCCTGGGACGAACTCGAAGCGCTGGGCCTGATCGGCGCGCAACGCCCGCGCATGCTGTGCGTGCAGAGCGAGGCGATGGCGCCGCTGGTGCGCGCGTTCGAGAGTGGCGCACTCGATACGGTGGCGCAGCACGGCCCCGGCACGATCGCGTTTGGGCTGAACGTGCCGGCGGGGGTTGGGCACTTTCGGGTGTTGGAGATTGTGCGGGCTAGTGGGGGTGCGTGCGTGGCGGTGTCGGAAGCGGAGATTGCCGCGGAGTTTGGGCGCGAGTGGCGGCGGACGCATGGGTGGCTTAGTCCGGAGGGTGCGGCGTGCGTGGCGGCGTTGCCACAGTTGCTGCAGCGCGGGATACTAAGGCGCGGCGAGCGGGTCGTCGCCGTCAATACAGGCTCGATGGAAAAGTATCTGCCAGCGTTGAGCACTTACCTCCCCTAGACCGTCGCCCACGTGAATTGCTCAAGGGGCTGGTACGCGGAGAATTGTGAAGTTTAATTCCCTACTCCAAGAGGATACGGGCATCCATGAAAATCACCAGATCAAATTTCGTCGCTGGGACAACTGCGATGATCTTCGCTTCTGCGCTTGCATATTCGCAGCCCGGCAACGCCTATAAGCTTGCGACGCGTTCAACTCCCGAAGAGCGCAAATTGAGTGGAATCACCTCGAGCTATTGGCTCGACTTGGAGCGCGCGGTCGCACGCAGATCAGTGTCTGTGTTCACGGAGCCCGTGCACGAGGAGATCACGAATAGAATCTACGGGTGTGAGGGCGACCAGGCCGTTTGCGCCGGTGAGGAAGGCTCGCGTGTCCCCGTTGCCGTGTTGGCAGGGGTCCGATGGAACGACGATCCGCCCTTCAGGATGTCTGCAATGCAAGCAAAGGGCACCAAGTGCAAGACATCCGAAACGATTCGGTTCGAGACACAGCCGTACTGTTGGGCGATGCTTTTCGAGGACGCAGACCGTCGCGCCGCGAGTGGTAGAAGGTTTGGCCCAGGTGATGCGATGCTGTATCGAACGCATTTTGGTGATTTGCAGTTCCTTCATTCGATGGCGTCTCGAGACGGCGAGCCTGCAGAGATTACGCGAGCTAACTTGATGGGCTGGATCGAGTTCGCATGGCGCGGAAGCCTTGGTGAGTACACGATCGACACCCGGCTGAGGAACATTCACATTCCTGCCATTCAAGCGGCATTCGGAAAAACCGAGTGGCGACTTCTCGACCTCTACACTCAAGGCGCAAGCGGCGGCCTTCGCCGCGACATCGACGATGTGGCATTCGGATCACTCCTTCACGCGGTCGAAGACAGCTTTGCCGCAGGACACGTCGATCGCGAAGAATCAAGCGGAACCGTCCGTTGTTCCGCCGGCGCGATTTCCACTGTCGCGCCCGGCGTGATCCGCGAGTTTCACGCATACAATCAACAGGATCACGGATTGCACGCGGAGGCAGATAGTCGAGCTTCGTTCATGCGCCAATTTCAACAAGCGGGACATGTCGTTCAAGTGGGCCGGGGACTAATTGAAGCGCGGGCCGCCCGCTTGAGTTGGGAGGCGATGTCCCCGTTGTTCGAGTGCCTGTTCACCGTTGCAGACCCGAACGCTGGCGCGAGCCCTGGCGATTACGCCAAGGTAGATTAGAAGATTGAAAGTCGGACCGGTCATTCAAACGGCTTTAATCGAGACCCGGCGTCGATCTTCAGGCTCTGGCTTGTCGTTACCTACGAATCGCGTTCTTCAAAGCTGTGCCCAGCGGCTTTGGATCACTAGCGACCTTGTGTGCGATTTCCATCAGTGCTCGATCCAGCTGATCTCTCCGCAACTCAAACTCGAGAATGATGGGATCGTCGAGCTGAAGAGTTAAGTAGCTACTTTGGTCGAAATTGTTCAATGTCGCGGCCATCCGCAGATTTTGCATCCTTGACATGCAGTTAGCGTCAGCGAATCCAAATTTCCTCAAATGCGACACCTCGCCAGAAATCGAGGAAACGGAACGCAAGATCTCTTTGACGACCCTGCTATCAAAATCAGAAATATGGTGCTTTACGATCAGCACCTCGAGATTGCCGAGCGCAGTTCGCAGCCTGTCGATTCGCGCGTACACATTCTTGGCAATTTCTCTAAGGTCATTCTGACTGCTCACGACAATCCAGCCGAATATTACGAGGCACCATGTGCCAACCACTCCGACCAGCTGGAGAACGGGACTAAACGTCGCGCTCACTTCTGCGCCGCCTTGATGTACTGAATGACTTCTTCCCGCAGCGCATCATCGTCCGTCTTCAAGACCAAGCGCTTCATCAAGTCGGTGGCGACGAAACCCTTTCGGACGAGTCCACCAAAAACCTCTTCTAGGAAGGACGACCCATATCCGAGCGCGTCATCAAAGTAGATTTCCACGACCTGAAATTGGGCTAGCGTTGGGCGAAGCATCTCGTCGCGAAACCGCTCTCCATTCGTATTTCCATCCACAAGATATCTACCGACTGGAAATCGACTGAACTGCTTCCCAATGTTTATCTCTGTTTTGTTATCCATTCTCGTCACCCGAAAGCGGAATCGTCCAAACAACCAGTGTTCCAAGAATTGACTTACGGTAGGTCAAGCGACGGTACGCGTGGTCCTTGTACCTAACCAATCCGCGATTGCTGAACAAGAACAGCTCAGCTCCTTCGACGCGGTCGACAACCTTGCGCAAGTCAGCAAGCCCTTTCCCTCGACCAAGCTTTTCCGTCCTTGTTCTCGCGATCTCCATCGCTGCTTGAATCATCAACGCATCGGAAGCCTTCCTGCCTCCACTAACCAGTGACCTTGCTTCGGCGATCATCTCCGATGTGTACTTCTTGGGGAGTGATCGGGGAATTCCAATCCCAAGATCGCAGAATGCTACAAAAAACGTGTCCTCGATGATTCGGCAGAAAAGCCACCAGCGATGCTCAGGCGGCGTCGCTAAGCCATCTTTTCTATCCGCCAGATAGCCGTGTTGAATCGAGTTTAGCATCGCTTCCGCGACACCGCGGAATACCAGGCCGACCGCCGGGCTAACGGAATCGTATGACTCGATTAGGCGCCCGACCTCTTCGCCGTCTACCTCGGTCCCGGAGGCTGTATTCCAAGTGACCACATCGTTCCGAGTGGGAATCACAGCGTGGCGGTATCCCAGCAGCGAGAATATCCCCAGGTGCTGCAAGACCTCGTTCACGACGAGATCTCGTGAAGGAATGCAACGAATCGGCTTCGTTGGAAAGATCAAGAGCAGTCGACTCAGTTCGGCATAGAAAAGCAGGGTTCCCCCTGCAATCATTCGCGTCGTGCCTCGGAAGTCGATGCACACAGTGCCGGACAAGGTAAACGCAGAGCGCAATTCGTACAGGAACCGCACAAGCCGCTCATGTGCCTCAACCACTTGCAACTCAAAGAGCGCCGGCGCTCTCACCCAAACTTCGTTCGGGCGAGAAGGCACGAATTCCGACTTTGTTCTTCGACCATCTAATACATCTTTGCGATGCAGTCGCCGACGCTCAACCGAGGCAAGGTGCCGTTTCTTCCTCCAGAATGCGTCCATCAGCTTGCGGTACTCGGCTTATCTCAGGCCTGCACTGGATTTAGCTTTTCTGCGTCGATCTTGTATTCCTTAAGCGCGCGAGCGACGTCCTTCGCATTCATCTTGCCCTCGGCAGCCAGCGCCGCCACCGCAGCATGCGCAATGTAATACCGGTCAACCTCAAAGAACCGCCTCAGGTTCGCCCGCGTATCCGACCGCCCGAACCCATCCGTCCCCAGCACCGTATACCGCATCGGCACAAACGCCCGAATCTGATCAGCAAACGCCCGCACATAGTCGGTCGCCGCAATCGCCGGGCCCGATCGCCCTTCCAGGCACTCAGTTACATATGCCTTTTTCGGCTCGACCTCCGGATGCAGACGATTGAACCGCTCCACATCAAACCCATCCCGACGCAATTCGGTAAACGATGGGCAGCTCCAGATATCCGAAGAAATCCCGAAATCCTTATCGAGCAATTCCGCCGCCGCAATCGCCTCGCGCAAAATCGTGCCAGACCCCAGCAACTGCACCCGCAACTCACCCTTCTTCGCCTTGCCCGCGTCCTTAAACAAATACATACCCTTCAAAATGCCCGGCGCTGCACCTTCCGGCATGTCCGGGTGCGTGTAGTTTTCGTTCATCAGGGTCAGGTAGTAATACTCGTCGCGCTGCTCGGTGAGCATGCGCTTCATGCCTTCCTGCACGATCACCGCGACTTCAAAACCGAAGGTCGGGTCGTACGGGCGGCAGTTCGGAATCGCGCCGGCCAGCAGGTGTGAGTGGCCGTCTTCGTGTTGCAGGCCTTCGCCATTCAGCGTGGTGCGGCCGGCGGTGGCGCCCAGCAGGAAGCCGCGCGCGCGCATGTCGGCGGCTTGCCAGGCGCTGTCGCCGATGCGCTGGAATCCGAACATGCTGTAGTAGATGTAGAACGGCAGCATTGGCTGGTTATTGGTGCTGTAGCTGGTGGCGGCGGCCATCCAGCTGCTGAAGGCGCCGGCTTCGGTGATGCCTTCTTCCAGCACCTGGCCGGTGGTGTCTTCGCGGTAGTACATCAGCTGGTCGGCGTCCACGGGCTTGTACTTCTGGCCGTGCGGCGCGTAGATGCCGATCTGGCGGAACAAGCCTTCCATGCCGAAGGTGCGTGCCTCGTCGGCAACGATGGGCACGACGCGCGGGCCCACTTCCTTGTCGCGCAGGATGATGTTCAGCACGCCGACGAAGGCCATGGTGGTGCTGATCTCGCGCTCGCCGCTGCTCTTGAGCAAGCGCTCGAAGACCTCCAGCTTGGGCACCTCGAAGCTCTGGTCGGCCTTGGCCCGGCGCTGCGGCAGGTAGCCGTTCAATGCGGCGCGACGCTCCTGGATGTACTTGATCTCGGGCGAGTCTTCGGTCGGCTTGTAGAAGGCCAGCTTTTCCACTTGCTCGTCGCTGACTTGCAGCTGGAAGCGGTCGCGGAAGATCTTCACCGACTCCAGGTCCATCTTCTTGGTGTTGTGCGTGGGGTTCAGCGACTCGCCCGCCGCGCCCATGCCGTAACCCTTCACCGTCTTGGCCAGGATGACGGTCGGCTGGCCCTTGTGTGCGGATGCCGCGGCGTAGGCGGCGTATACCTTGTGCGGATCGTGGCCGCCGCGATTCAGGCGGCGGATGTCGTCGTCACTCAGGTTGGCAACGAGTGCGGCCGTCTCCGGATACTTGCCGAAGAAATGCTCGCGCGTGTACGCGCCGCCAAAGGCCTTGCAGTTCTGGTATTCGCCGTCCACGGTTTCCATCATCAGCTTGCGCAGCATGCCGGTGTGGTCGCGCGCCAGTAGCGGATCCCAGTAGCTGCCCCACACGACCTTCAACACGTTCCAGCCGGCGCCGCGGAAATTGCCTTCCAGTTCCTGGATGATCTTTCCGTTGCCGCGCACTGGGCCATCCAGCCGCTGCAGGTTGCAGTTGACGACGAAAATCAGGTTGTCCAAACCTTCGCGGCCGGCCAGCGAAATCGCGCCGAGCGATTCGGGCTCGTCGGTTTCACCATCGCCCAGGAAGCACCAGATCTTGCGATCGGTCTTCGGCATCAGGCCGCGGCCTTCCAGGTATTTCCAGAAGCGCGCCTGGTAGATGGCGCTGATCGGGCCCAGGCCCATGCTGACGGTCGGCGTCTGCCAGAACTCCGGCATCAGCCATGGATGCGGGTAGCTGCTGATGCCCTGCCCGTCCACTTCCATGCGGAAGTTGTCGATCTGGTTTTCCGTCAGGCGCCCTTCCAGGAAGGCACGCGCGTAGATGCCGGGCGATGAGTGGCCCTGGATGTACAACAGATCGCCCGGGAATTCGGCGGTGGGCGCACGCCAGAAATGATTGAAGCCCACGTCGTAGAGGGTGGCGGAAGATGCAAAAGACGCGATATGGCCGCCGAGTTCACCGGGCTTGCGGTTGGCACGCACCACCATCGCCATCGCGTTCCAGCGGATGATCGAGCGGATCTTCCATTCCAGGTTGGCATCGCCGGGCACCGGCGGTTCAAGGTGGGCGGGAATGGTGTTGATGTATTCGGTGGTGGGCTGGAAGGGCAGCTGCACGCCGGCGCGGCGGGTCAGTTCGACCATGCGCTCCAGCAACTCGTGCGCGCGCTCGGCGCCGTCGTGGTCCAGCACCGCTTTCAGCGATTCCAGCCACTCCTTGGTTTCGGTCGGGTCGCGGTCGTTGTCCAGGACGTCGTTTAGCCAGCTCATGCCGTTTACCTGTGCGCTATCAAGGGGCAAAGTTTAGCGCAAAGCGGGGGGCGGCCGGCCTGGGGGCCGCCAGGGGCGTGTTTGCCTGGGTGGCGGCGTCTGGAGCCGGCGGGCCGGCCAGTTGTTCGAAACTATCGCGCTGTTCGTCCTTGTCATTGCGGATGGTCACGGTACTTTTACCCGGGCGCAAATACAGGGTGCAACCCGTGTCGTCGGCACTGCCAATAACACAGCGATCGCTGGGAATGGCATCGCCGCCTTCGGCCGCGGCACGGCCTTCCACCAGGCAAGGAAAACTGCCCTGGCAACGGGTCGACGGCACCGGGACAGCGACGCGGGCACCGTCCAGCTCCAGCCAGCTGCCACCGGGGTCGCCGCGATGCGCGGGCTGGCGGATGTAGAGCATCATGTCGTACCGGTCGTCGCCGAATACCCGGCCACTCGCGTCGGTCAACACGTAGGCCTGCGCCGCGCGGCCGCTGTCACCCTCCGGAAATTCCAGCGCACCGGGGTCCATCGAGCGCAGCACGGTGGTGTCCACTGTCAGCGGGTCGATGCCCGACAGTTGCTTGAACCGGTAGCCCATCGAACCGCCCGCGACCGCGGACTGCTCCGACTCCCTGATGTGGCCGAATCCGGCAATCACCACCACCCGCGCCTTGGGATCGTTTTTGATCGCACAGTGGATCAGTTCGGCCTGATGCTGTTCACGCGACCCACCGCCGCCGCCCCCTTCGTAGGAAACCAGCGTGTAGCCCAGGCGCAATGCCTCGCGAATTATTTCGCCATACACCGGCTCGCGCGTGTAGGTGCCGGTGGCCAGTACGGGATAGCCGCGCTTGGGGAGGTCGGCATCGCCCAGCTTGGGCGAGCCGCAGGCTATCGGCCCGGCGGGTTCGGGCGTCGGCGCGGCGAGAGTCTCAAGTGCCAGCGTGTTGAAGCCCTCCCTGCGCAAGGGCGCGAGCAGGGAGAAGTTGGCTGCGCGTGTTTGCACATCGGCGTGGGATTCGTTCAAGAACACGGCCCGCCGCCCTTTGGCACGCTGCACGATCACTTCGTTGGCCGGCCGGGCGCGGGTAAATGTCTTCGCCGCCGCCAACCGCTCGCTATCGGCAGGCATCCGGTAATACTCGCCCGCCTCGTCGTATTCACCCAGCCAACTGGCCACGGTCCCGTAGAATTCGCGAAACACCGACTGCGTACGATCCGGCGTGATCATGCCGCCACGCAGGGCGCGACGCACCGGAAAATAGCGCGTGGCCGCGGACAATTTCCAGTCGCCCAGCATCGCCATGAACTGCACTTCCGGATGCAGCACGCGCTGGCGTCGGACCAACGGCGCCCAACGCGGATCGGCGCGAAGCGGCGCCAGCGTTTCGTTGGAAACGATATCGTTGGAGGCGCCGGCTTCAATCGCGGCG
>JANNWV010000109.1:0-29054 GCA_031408815.1 Gammaproteobacteria bacterium | reverse complement strand
GCGGCCGTAGCGTCGGCAGCAGGGGCCGCCGGCGCAGGGGTCGGCGCTTGTTGGACCTGGTTCAGGCGGTCCTGCAGTTCCTTCATCTGGCTGTTCTGCATCTCGATCAGGCGCTGCCGATCGACGTCCTGTTTTTCGAGTTCGGCCACCCTCGACTTGAGTTCATCCACTTCCGACGTGCGGGCCGCGAGGTCTTCACGTGCCTGCACCAGTTCGGCTCGAAGTTCGGTGCCCCCTGCGCCTGCAGCTGCGCCCGACTGGGTGCCGCGCGCCGCCACATTTCCCGACGGAGGAACGATTTCGAGCCGCGACGAAGCTGCGCGGGACGGTCGTGCCGGCGCGGCCGTGATCGGTGGCGCAGCACTGATGTTTTCCGAAGGTGTCGCGATTTCAACAGGCTGTGGCACGGCGGCCCGCGGCGTGCGCCAGGCCGATGCCTGCTGGTTCACCAGTTCGGCGGCCTGGGTCGCGGACAGGCGCGTCGCCTCGTCCTGGCCGGGCACGCGCAGCACCGAACCTTGCTTCAGCCGATTGACGTTTTCCTGCGCAAAGGCCTCGGGGTTGGCGCGCAGCAAGGCAACCATCATCTGGTTGACCGAGATGCCAGCGTCGGGACGCACGGCATTGGCGATGCTCCACAGCGTTTGGCCAGGCGCCACGGGACCGTATTGGCCGGGGGTCGGAGCAGGCGCGGGTTCGGGCGCCGAGGGCGGCGCGGGGGCAGGCTGGGCCGGGCGCGGCTTGGCGACCACGGGACGCGGCGCCGGCGGTGGTGCGGGTCCGGGTTCGGGCTGGGGTTCGGGCGCGACGGCTACCGGGGCGGGGGTGGGCGCGACATAGGGCATCGGCGCCGGTTCGGGGGCGGGCGGCGGAGGCTGCTGGGCGACCTCGGGTGCCTGCGCCGGCATCGGCGCAGGTTCCTGCACGGGCTCCGGGACGGGTTCCACGGCAGGCGCGAAGACCACCGGCGGCGCAGCGACAGGCGCGGCGACGGTCGGCGCCTGCATCGGCTTCACGATCGCGGACGCGATGTAGGGCGGGTCGATCAGGGCGGTGTATTCGCGGGTAACCGTGCCCTTGCCCCACTCCGCTTCGATCAGGAAGTTCAGCAGTGGCTCCGAGAATCGACCCGGGGTCGTCACCAGGATGACCGGTTGGCCGCGGGAATTCTTGCCGACACTGAATTGCAGGTTGGCCGTCAGTTCGCCCGGCCGCTCAAGCCCGATCCGCGCAAAGGCCTCGGGTGAGGCGAGCCGCACGTCGAGTTGTTCCAGTTCGCTGGGCGTGGCCGAGATGATGGGAATTTCGGCGACCAGGGGCTGGTTCAGCCCCGACTTGACCTGCAGCGGGCCGAGGCCCATGGCGGACAAGGAAGGACTCGCCAGGCCCAGGGCCACGGCAAGAGTGAGGGTCAGGTGCGGGTTTTTCAAAGAATGTCTCCCCAAGGACTCGTGCTCGCGGCGGCGGCCGCGCCGAGCTCTACTGCCTTCTTGAATAACTGTTTACGAGCGATTTTTCAACCAGAGCTCAGCAATCTGGACGGCGTTCAAGGCCGCACCCTTGCGAATATTGTCGGAAACCACCCACATGTTCAGTCCGCGCGGATGTGAAATATCCTCGCGCAACCGGCCGACGAAAACTGCGTCCTGGCCCGCAGCATGGGTCACCGGCGTCGGATAACCGCCTGGCTTGTGATCGTCAACAACGACAACGCCGGGCGCCGCTTCGAGCAAGGCGCGGACGCGATCGACGCTGATCTTGCTGCGGGTCTCGATATGCACTGCTTCGGAATGACCGTAGTAAACCGGGACGCGCACCGCCGTCGGATTCACCTGGATGGAATCGTCGCCGAGGATCTTGCGCGTTTCCCAGACCAGCTTCATCTCTTCCTTGGTGTAGCCGTTGGCCTGGAAGTCGTCGATGTGCGGAATCAGGTTGAACGCGATCTGCACCGGGAAGCGTTGCGGATCCGCTTCTCGGCCGGCAACGAGGTCGGCGCTCTGCTTCTCGAGTTCGTCCACGGCTGAGCGGCCGCCGCCCGACACTGACTGGTAAGTCGCCACGTTGATACGCTCGATGCCGACCTCGCGATGGATCGGCGCCAGCGCCACCAGCATCTGCATGGTCGAGCAATTGGGGTTGGCGATGATGCCGCGCGGCGCATTGGCAATGGCGTCCGGATTTACTTCACTCACCACCAGCGGCACGTCGTCGTCGTAACGGAAGGCCGATGAGTTGTCCACGACGATCGCACCAGCCGCGGCGAATTTCGGCGCGTATTGCGTGGACGTCGAACCACCGGCCGAAAACAGTGCGATATCCACGCCGGCAGGATCGAAGGTCGCGAGATCCTGCACCACGATTTGCTGGTCGCCGAACTGGATGGTCTCCCCCGCCGAACGCGCGCTCGCGAGCGCGATCAGTTTCTTCACCGGGAACTTGCGCTCATGGAGGATGGACAGCATGACCTGGCCAACGGCGCCGGTGGCGCCCACGACTGCAACGGTGACTGGAGTGCTCATGGTTCCTCGGTACGGGTGGGGATGCGTGGGAATACGTCGCCGACATCGGCGTTCTGGGCGCGGTGACGAAGGGCCTGGTCCATCAGCACCAGGGCCATCATCGCTTCGCAGATGGGCGTGGCGCGAAGGCCGACGCAGGGGTCGTGGCGGCCGGTGGTGATGACATCCACTTCCGCGCCCGACACGTCCACGGTACGGCCGGGAAGGCGCAGGCTGGACGTGGGCTTGAAGGCGACCGAGCAGGTAACCGGCTGGCCGGTCGAGATGCCGCCGAGGATGCCGCCCGCGTGGTTGCTGAGGAAACCCTCCAGGCGCATTTCATCGCGGTGCTCGCTGCCCTTTTGCAAAACGCTGCCGAAGCCGGCGCCGATTTCGACGCCCTTGACGGCATTGATGCTCATCATGGCGGCAGCGAGTTCGGCATCGAGCTTGCCGTACACCGGCTCGCCCCAGCCCGGCGGCACGTTGGTGGCAACCACGTCCACGCGCGCACCGACCGAATCACCGGACTTGCGCAACGCATCCATGAAGGCCTCGATCTCGCCGACCTGGCTGGCGTCCGGCCAGAAGAACGGATTGGCCTCGATGGCGGATGCATCGAAGCTGCGCGGAACGATATTCGCGATCTGCGATACATGGCCGCGGATGGCGATGCCATGGCGCAGCGCAAGCCACTTGCGCGCGATGACCGCAGCGGCCACGCGCATCGTGGTTTCGCGGGCCGAACTGCGTCCGCCGCCGCGCGGGTCGCGGATGCCGTACTTCTGCCAGTAGGTGTAGTCGGCATGGCCCGGGCGGAATTGTTCGACGATCTTTTCGTAGTCCTTGCTGCGTGCATCGGTATTGCGCACCAGCAGTGCAATCGGCGTGCCCGTGGTCAGGCCTTCGAAGACGCCCGACAGGATCTCGACCTCGTCAGCCTCGTGTCGCTGCGAGGTATGCCGGGACTTCCCTGTGGCGCGCCGCGCGAGGTCATGGGCGAATTCTTCCGGAGACAGCTCGAGCCCCGGCGGACAGCCATCCACGATGCAACCGATGGCGGGGCCATGGCTTTCGCCGAAGGTGGTCATGGTGAACAGCTTGCCGAAGGAATTGCTCGACATGGCGTCAGTGCTTCGAAGCGCGGCGGGCGTTGGCGAGCGACTTGATCTTCGGCATCTGCGCCACGACATCTTCGCGCTCCAGCACGAAGATGCCCATCTGGCCAACCTTGAACTCGACCCATGCAAACGGAAGCTCAGGCAGCAGGCGGATGAGGTGTTGCTCGCTTTCGCCGACTTCACAGATCAGCAAGCCATTTTCCGACAGGTGATCCGGCGCATCGCGCAGGATCTCGAGCACCAGGTCCAGGCCGTCGTCGCCGGCGCGCAGGCCCATCTCGGGCTCGTGCGAATATTCCTTCGGCAACGCATCGGTTTCGGCATGCGTCACATAGGGTGGATTGGTCACGATCAGGTCGTAGACCTCGCCTTTCAAGTTCGCGAACAGGTCGGACTCGATGACGCGCACGTTCGAGGTATCGAGTCGTTCGATATTTTCCCGGGCGAGGGCCAGGGCGTCCGGCGAAAGATCGGCGGCGTCCACTTCCCAATACGGGTTGTAATGCGCAGTGGCGATGGCGATGCAGCCCGATCCCGTGCACAGGTCAAGCACGCGATGCACTTCGCGGCCGCCAAGCCAGGGCTCGAAGCCCGATTCGATCAATTCGGCGATGGGCGACCGCGGCACCAGCGCGCGCGCATCGCACTTGAAGCTGAGCCCAGCGAACCAGGCTTCGCCAGTGAGGTAACAGGCGGGAATGCGCTCGTCGATCCGGCGCTGGAACAAGGCCAGTACTTGCGCCTTCTCGTCGGTAACCAGCCGGGCCTGTCCGTAGGCGGGGCCGGTGTCGTGCGGCAGGTGCAGGGCGTGCAGCACCAGTTGCGTGGCTTCATCCAGCGCATTGTCGAAGCTGTGGCCAAAGCTCAACCCGGCGGCGCCGAAGCGGCTCGCGCCGTAGCGGATGAAGTCGATGATGGTGTGGAGTTCGGCGCTCATGCCGGCCCGTTGCCTGCTAAAGCGCTCAGTATAGCGGCCGCACGGCTATAATTTGCGGCATGGACAACCAAAACCGTCGCGGCTTCGCCAGTCGATCCACCCTGCTGGTCCTGTGCGCGGCACTGGCTGCCGGGCTTGGGCTGTACAGCGCGCAGCGTTACTTCACGCCTGCTGCCAAGCCGCCATCGGTCAGCCAGGAACAACTCAAGTCGGTGCGGCTGATCAATCCCCCGCGCCAACTCGCACCGTACCAACTGACCCGCTCCGACGGCAGCGCCCTGGGCGTGGACCAGTTGCGCGGGCATTGGACGATCGTGTTCCTGGGCTTTACCCATTGTCCCGATGTCTGCCCGACGACATTGGCCGAATTGGCCAAGGCGCAGAAAACCTGGGCCTCCATCGCCGAACCCAGGCGCCCGCGCATCCTGTTCGTATCGGTGGACCCCGAGCGCGACACGCCGGCGATCACCGGCGACTACGCGAAATTCTTCAACGCCGATACGATCGCCGCGACGGCTGATGCCGAGCCGCTGGCGAATTTCGCCGCAACCATGGGACTGGTGTACATGAAGGTGCCACTGGATGAAGGCGGCTATTCGATGGACCACTCCGCGACCCTGGTCGTGCTCGATCCGCAGGGCCGGCAGGCCGGCCTGATTCGCCCGCCGCTCGCCTGGCAGCAGATCGCCGACGACCTGCGCCTGCTGTCGGCGATGCAACCATGAGCCCCGCCATCTTCCTGCAGTACGTCCTGCCGCATCGGCTGCTGTCCTCGATCGCCCGCTGGATGGCCTATGGTCGCTTCGGGCCCTGGAAGGACTGGCTCATCCGGCTCGCGGTGTCGAAGTTCGATATCAACGTGGCCGAGGCTGCGGATCCGCAGCTCGAGAACTATCCCAGCTTCAATGCCTTCTTCACGCGCGCGCTCAAGCCCGGGGCGCGCACTGCCGATGCCGATCCTTCCACGCTGTTGATGCCGGCGGATGGAAAAATGAGCCAGATCGGGCGCATCCAGGAAGGCCGCATCTTCCAGGCCAAGGGCCAGGAGTTCACTGCCGCGGAATTGCTCGGCGACGCAGCCGCTGCCGCGCCGTTTGCCGACGGCTGGTTCGCCAACATCTATCTGTCGCCGCGCGATTACCACCGCGTGCATATGCCCTGGTCGGGCACGCTGGTGGAGACGCTGCATGTGCCTGGCCGCCTGTTCAGCGTGGCGCCGTGGGCAGTGCGCGAGATCCCGCGACTGTTCGCGCGCAACGAACGCCTCGTCTGCCATTTCGACACCGATGCCGGGCCGATGTGCCTGGTGATGGTCGGCGCCCTGCTGGTATCGGGTGTCGAGACGGTGTGGAATGGCGTCAACATCCCCGCCTACGGCGACAAGCCGTGGCGCCTGGATTTTCGCGGCCAGGACATCCGCCTGGATCGCTTCGCCGAGATGGCACGCTTCAATTACGGTTCCACCGTCATCGTGTTGTTGCCGCGAGACGGATTCCAACTCGACGCTTTCGCCAGTGAAGCGCCGACCCGGCTGGGGCAGCGGATGGGCCAGGCCGGCGCGCCGCAGGGCTAGACTCGACGCATGGGCAACCAGGCCAACATCCGCGTTTACCAGACGGTGGAACACGCTTGTGGCTACTGGCCGGAGCGCAACGCGCGTGACCTGGTGCTCGATCCGATCGATCCTGCCCTGCCCTCGCTGTATGGCGCTGCCCTGACCATGGGCTTCCGCCGATCCGGAAATCATGTCTACCGGCCGAATTGCGCCGGCTGCCAGGCCTGTACGCCCGTTCGGATTCCGGTTGAACGATTCCAGCCGAACCGGGCGCAACGTCGCTGCCTTGGCCGCAACGCCGACCTGCGCTTGAGCTTCGCACCGGCCGTGCGCACAGACGAAAACTTCGACCTCTATCAGCGCTATGTCTCCGGGCGCCACGCCGGCGGCGGAATGGACGATCCCAGCCCGGCGGATTTCGATGGTTTCCTTTCCTGCGAATGGAGCCCGACGCGCTTCCTGGAAATCCGCGGCGATGAGGGCCTGGTCGGCGTTGCAGTCACCGACGTCCTGGCCGACAGCCTGTCCGCCGTTTACACGTTTTTCGATCCGGACCTGTCCGCGCGCAGCCTGGGGACCTTTGCCATCCTGTCGCAGCTTGCGCATGCGCGCGAGCTCGGCCTGGACTACCTGTACCTCGGCTTCTGGCTGCGTAACCATCCTAAGATGGATTACAAGCAGCGATTCCGCCCAATCGAATATCTGTCCGGTCGCGAGTGGTTGCCGTTTCCCTCATGAAAATCCTTTTCCCGCTTGCCCTCTTGCTGATGTCCTGCGCCTGCCAGCATGACCCTGGCGCGACCGTCGATGCCCCCGCTGTCCGCTTCGCAACCTACAACGGCTCGCTCTACACGACGACGGACGGCGGGCTGGTCGCGCGCCTGGAAGCCGGCGACGACAAGGCCGCGCGCATTGCCGCCGTCATCCAGCACCAGCGTCCGGACGTGCTGTTGCTCAATGAATTCGACTACGACCGGGCGCATCGGGCGGCAGATCTTTTCCAGCGCCGCTACCTGGAGGTTCCACAACACGGCCAGGCTGCAATCACCTATCCCTATCGCTATCTGGCCCCGGTCAACACCGGCCTGCCCAGCGGCATGGACCTGGACCGGAACGGCAAGGTCGAGGGCGGCAACGATGCCTTCGGCTTCGGCCTGCATCCCGGCCAGTACGGCATGCTGGTGTTGTCCCGTTATCCGATCGACCTGGCAACGGTGCGGACCTTCCAGTTGTTCCTGTGGAAGGATTTGCCGGACGCGAAGTCACCGTCGAACCCGGCTACCGGCGAGGCCTGGTATCCGGCCGAAGTCTGGACCCGGTTGCGCCTGTCATCGAAGTCGCATTGGGACGTGCCCGTGCGCACACCTGCAGGACTCGTGCATTTCCTGGTGCATCATCCGACGCCGCCCGTTTTCGATGGGCCGGAAGACCGCAATGGCATTCGCAACCGCGACGAGATCGCGCTCTGGACGAAATACATCAGCGACCGGCCTGCGCCTTGGCTTTGCGACGACACGGGTTTCTGCGGCGGCCTTCCCGGCGATGCCTTGTTCGTGATAGCCGGCGACCACAATGCTGATCCCGTCGATGGCGACAGCACCGACAGGCCGATGGCGGCATTGCTCGAACATCCGCGAGTCCTGCGCTTCGAACCGCCTGCCAGCAAGGGCGCCGAGGCAGCGGCAGTGCGGGTTGGCGGCGGCAACCTCACGCAAAAAGGAATCGCCGCGCACGACACCGGTGATTTCGGCCCGCGCATTGGCAATCTTCGGCTCGACTACGTGATCCCTTCGCAGGGCTTCGTGGTGAGGGGCGGCGGCGTGTTCTGGCCCATGCCGGATGAAACGGGCGCCGACTGGATCGAGGCAACCGACCACCACATGGTGTGGATGGACCTGTCCCGCTAGACCTTCACCACGTCGTGCGTTGCGGCAACAGGCCGCGCAACTCGTCCATGGACAGTTCCCGCCACTGGCCGACCTTGATCCCGCGCAGGTCGATGTTGACGATGCGCACGCGCTGCAGGCGCCGCACCTGGTAATCGAAGGCGGCGCACATCCGCCGGATCTGGCGATTCAGCCCCTGGGTCAGGATGATCGCAAACGACAGCTGTCCGATCTTGCGCACGCGGCACGGCTGCGTCATGACCCCGAGTATGCGCACGCCACGCGCCATGCCCTCCAGGAATTCGTCGGTGATCGGGTGGTCCACGGTCACCACATATTCCTTCTCGTGGCGGTTCTCGACGCGTAGCAGTTCGTTGACGATGTCGCCGTTGTTGGTCAGCAGGATCAGGCCTTCGGAATCCTTGTCCAGCCGACCGATCGGGAAGATGCGTTGCGGATGGCCGATGTAGTCGATGATGTTGCCTTCGACATGCCGCTCGGTGGTGCAGGTGATTCCCACGGGTTTGTTCAGCGCGATATAGACCGACGCGGCCTGCGGCTGCACGGCGCGGCCGTCCACCTCGACCCGATCACCTTCATTCACCTGCGTGCCCAGGGTCGCAGCCGCACCGTTGATGGTTACGCGGCCCTGCTCGATCCACTGGTCGGCTTGCCGACGCGAACAGACGCCGGTTTCGCTGATGTACTTGTTCAGTCGCATGGCGCGGGTCAGCCGAAACCGAAGTCGGTCTCGGCGCCGGTGATGGAGATCACCAGCCGGATCATTGCCGAGGGAATCATCACCTCGCATTCCATCGCCTTGCCCTTTTCATCGGACTTGACCAGGGTCATCTCGCAGAAGGGTCCGCTGGTATCGATCTCGTGGCAGAGCACGTGTTTGCCTTCGGCGCTTTCGGTCAGGTAGGGCTTGATGGCCTCGCCCATGACCTCGATCGCCTGCGGGTGGAAATAAACCGCATACGTTCGTTGCTCAGGCATCCTTGCCTCCTTCGTCCAGGGTGACATGCAATTTTTCCGCCGAGTCGCGGGCGATGGCGCGCGCCTGATCGATGGTTTCCCCGCGCGCCAGCGTCACTGCCACGCGTCGGTGCCCGTCCACCCACGGCTTGCCGAACAAACGCAGCGCCGTGTCCGGATGCGCCAGCGCGGCATCCACGTTGGAAAAGCGGGGCACGCCTCGACCATGCGCGAGCACCGCGCAGGATGCCGACGGGCCATGGCTGCGGATCACCGGGATGGGAAGGCCCAGGATGGCGCGCGCATGCAGGGCGAATTCACTGAGTTCCTGCGACACCAGGGTTACCAATCCGGTGTCATGCGGACGCGGCGAGACTTCGGAGAACCAGACTTCATCGCCCCGCACGAACAATTCCACGCCGAACAGTCCCCAGCCACCCAGGTCGTCGGTAATCGCCTTGGCGATTTCCTGCGAACGTTGCAGTGCGAGTGGCGACATCGGCTGCGGCATCCAGCTTTCGCGATAGTCGCCATCCACCTGCAAGTGGCCAACCGGATCGCAGAAGCTGGTGCCGTCACGATGGCGGACCGTCAACAAGGTGATTTCATAATCGAAGGCCACGAAGCCTTCGACGATGACGCGGCCTTGCCCGGCGCGCCCGCCAGACTGCGCGTGGTCCCAGGCGGCATCCACGTCCTCATGGCTGCGCACGGTGCTCTGGCCCTTGCCCGATGACGACATCACCGGCTTGACCACGCATGGCAGTCCAATGGCCTCGACGGCGGTGCGATAGCCTTCCCGCGTGTCGACGAATCGATAAGGGGATGTCGGCAGGCCCAGCGTCTCGGCGGCCAGTCGCCGGATGCCTTCGCGATCCATCGTCAGTCGTGCGGCACGCGCGGTAGGAATAACGCGCTGACCCTTGTCGCGCTCCAACTCGACCAGGGTCTGGGTATGGATGGCTTCGATCTCCGGCACCACCAGGGTGGGTTTCTCGTGCGCGATCAAGTCGCGCAGCGCGGCGGGGTCGAGCATGTTCAGGGTGTGGCAGCGATGCGCAACCTGCATCGCCGGCGCGTCGTCGTAGCGGTCAGCGGCGATCACCTCGACGCCGAGCCGCTGCAATTCGATCGCCACTTCCTTGCCCAACTCGCCCGAGCCGAGCAGCAGCACGCGTGTCGCGCCGGGGCTGAGCGGTGTTCCCAGGATAACGGCGTCGGTCTTGCTCATGTCGGGTCGGGTCGGATGGGCCAGGCAGCATTGTAACGGGAGGGTTCAAGCAGGCGGCCCTTTCTGTCATTGTTGAGGGCCCCGACCCGATCTCCAGCTCGAATGCGAAACCTGCTCCTCCTGATCGCGCTGATGGCAGCCGACGGACCCGCCAGTCGCTGGTCACGCGCCGAATATGCCGGCGTGTTCACCGACCCGGCCCTCAACGAGGTCAGCGGCCTGGCTGCGTCGCACGTGCACCCAGGCATCTACTGGGCGCAGAACGACGGCGACAACGGATCGAGGCTTACGGCGATCCGCGCCGACGGGTCGCCTGTTGCAACCTTGCAGATCGAGGGTGTGGAAAATACAGACTGGGAAGACATCGACAGTTTCGAACTCGACGGCAAGCACTACCTGCTGGTGGCCGATACCGGCGACAACGGCGGTATTCGCAAGACGCTGAACCTGATCGTGGTCGAAGAACCGGCCCGGCTGAGGGACGGCGACACGATCCGCCCTGCCTGGACGATTCTCTTTCGCTGGCCCGATGGCGCACGCGACTGCGAGGCTACGGCCGTGGATGCCGCCGCTGGCGAGGTGTTGCTGATATCCAAGAAGCGCGTGCCACCCGAACTTTTCCGACTTCCGCTCCGCGCCAGCGAAGGCCTGAAAACCGCTGAGCTCGTGACCACGTTCAAGGGGATCTCGCAGCCCAGCGAAGCCGACCTGAAAAAGAATCCCGTGTACGGGCGCTATCGGTCGCAGGTGAGTGGCGCCGACTTGAGTCCGAACGGGCGAGTGCTGGCGGTGCTCAACTATCACTCCATCTATCTGTACGTGCGCGCGCCGAACCAGGCCTGGGGCCCGGCGCTGCAGGCGCAGCCCGGTCGACTGGTCTTCCCCTGGCTGCCACAAGCGGAGGGAATTGCCTTTTCCAGCGACGGACGAAGCTTGCTCATTGCCGGTGAAAAACGACCTACTCCTCTTTTCATTTTTCGAGTTATCAACTAAAGCATTGATTTGTAACGGATAAAATTCTTTCACCGGAGTCTTGAATTAACGATATCTTTTAGATATCATTTTCACGAACTCAGGAGAGCCCCATGAAAGAAGCACCCGTCAAATCCCTCGCCGGCATCCCGACCCTTCTGGGCCTGATCGCCGTTATCGCCGCCAGCGTGTACCTCGTGATCCAAGGCGTCCGCTCCGCCAGTCCCGCGCTGATTGCCGCCGGACTGGTCGTGCTGGTCGTCACCGCCGTATTGCTCGGCGGTTTCTACATGGTAGAGCCCAACCAGGCGGCTGTGCTGAGCCTGTTCGGCAAGTACATCGGCACCAGCAAGGACCAGGGCCTGCGCTGGAACAATCCCTTCTACACCACCCGCAAGATTTCGCTGCGCACGCGCAACTTCGAGAGCAGCAAACTCAAGGTCAACGACCTGGACGGCAGCCCGATCGAAATCGCGTCGGTAGTCGTATGGCAGGTGGTCGATTCCGCCGAGGCCGTCTACAACGTGGACGACTACGAAAGCTTCGTCCACATCCAGTCGGAATCCGCGCTGCGCGCGATGGCGACCAGCTATCCCTACGACCAGCATGAAGAAGGCAAGGTCTCGCTGCGCAGCCACGCCTCGGACATCTCCAAGCACCTCACCGAGGAAATCCAGGAACGGCTCGCACTGGCGGGCGTCAACGTGATCGAGGCGCGCATCAGCCACCTTGCCTATGCCCCGGAAATTGCACAGGCGATGCTGCAGCGGCAGCAGGCCGGCGCCATCATCGCCGCCCGCACCCGCATCGTCGAAGGCGCGGTCAGCATGGTCGAGATGGCGCTGAGCGAACTGTCCAAGCGAAATGTCGTGGACCTGGATCCCGAGCGTCGCGCCGCCATGGTCAGCAACCTGCTGGTCGTGCTGTGCGGCGAACGCGGAACCCAGCCGATCGTAAACGCCGGCTCGATCTACTGAGCCGGCGTGAGCGCCAAGAAAGCCTATCCGCTGCGCATCAACGCCGACGTGCTGGACGCTATCCAGCAGTGGGCCGACGATGAGCTGCGCTCGGTCAACGCGCAGATCGAATACCTGCTGCGCGATGCCCTGCGCCGCACCGGCCGGATGAAAGCGCCTGCCGCAGGCATCGCCCTGGAGCCCGAAGATGAGTGAGCAAGACTTCCCGATCGTCGCGCCGGAAAAATGGGCGAACCTGGGGCCCGTGCTGATCGGCGTGGTCGCGCCCGTCGGCGCGCTGGTGGCGATCGGCCTGGCGAAGCCGCAGCCACAGGAGTGGCCGATCATCGCGCTGGCGATTGCAGTGATGCCCTTGATGGCAGGACTGCTGGCTTGGTCGATGCACCACCGCTCGGTAAGCCTGACGTCGACCGGCATGCGCATCCGCGGCCTGCCCTGGGCGCGCATCGTGCCGTTCGGCGACCTGGACATTGCCAACGTCCGCATCGTCAATCTCGATGAACAGCGCAAGCTTCGTCCCGGCTTCAAGATCGCCGGCGCGCGCCTGCCCGGTTTTCGCTCCGGCTGGTTTCGCCTGAACGACGCCCGTCGCGCGTACGTGCTGTTGACCGACTGGCGGCGCACGGTGGAATTGCCGCGCCAGGATGGTCGCGTCTACCTGTTCAGCCTGCAGCGGCCCGAGTCCTTCATCGATGCGCTCGGTAAACTGACGCGCTAAGCTTGGACCATGCATCCCGCCCAGTGGCGACTGATCAACGCCGAACACCTTGAAGCAGTGCCCGCGGCGCTGGCCGCGGCGCGTGGCAATTCGACGGCGCGCGCCCTCGCGCAATCGGACTGGCTGGTGCGACGCAAGTCGGACGGACGTTTCCTCGCGGTGCGCCGCGGCGACAAACTTCGGGAACTGCATCGCGGCGCCCTGCCCCGCCATTTGTTCGCAGACTTGGCGGCGCTTGCGGAAGCGGATGCGAGCCCGGGGCATCTTCGTCCCTTGTCCGGCCTGCGCGAGCGCCTGCATGTACTTGGCCTGGCCGACGACTACGGCGAACGCACCGGCCTTCCATTGGTCGCCGAACCTACCGTGCTCGACTACGCCGGGCGCGATCGCTATTCACGGCCGCTATGGCTGGGCGAAACCGCTACCCGACAGTGGCGCGCGATGCGTGCGGCAGCGGCACTCGATGGCGTGCTACTCGAGGCCATCTCGGGATATCGAAGCCACGACTACCAGTTGGGAATCTTCCGGCGCAAGTTGGCGCGCGGGCAGACCATCGAACAAATCCTCACCGTCAACGCTGCGCCGGGCTACAGCGAACACCACGGCGGCGACGCACTCGACATCAGCACGCCCGGTGAACCGGCGGCGGAAGAAAGTTTCGAAGCCACGCCGGCATTCGCGTGGCTGTGCCGACACGCCGAAGATTTCGGCTTCCACCTGAGCTACCCGCGCGACAATCCGCACGGCATCGTCTACGAGCCCTGGCACTGGTGCCAGTTGGCGGATTGACAGCCTAGTCCTGCGACCGCCGCGTCTTCTTCACCGGCGTCGCGGCTGCCGTGGGTTTTCCGGCCACCTTGGAATCGGCGATGCGCCACAGGTACAGGCCTGCCAGCGTGCGATACGGCCCCCATTTTTCACCCCGCTCCGCCAGTGCCTTCGGTTTGGGCATTTCGTCCAGCTTGTCGAGCACCTGCGCGCCCTTGCGTACGCCCAGGTCGTCCACGGGCAGGATGTCTGGGCGGCCGAGCCGGAACATCAGCATCATCTCCACCGTCCAGCGACCGATGCCGCGGACTGCGGTCAGCCGGTCGATGATTTCATCGTGATGCAGGGTCAGTAGTTCGCGCGAGCTCGGCACTTCGCCAAGGCTCGCGCGCAGGCTCAGGTCGCGCAGGGCCAATGTCTTGTTTCCCGAAACACCGCAGGCGCGCAAGGCGGCATCGTCGATGCGTGACAGCGCCTCGGGCGTCAGCGTCTTTGATCCCGTCGCGGTTTCCACGCGACCGACGATGGTGGCGGCGGCCTTGCCGGAAAGCTGCTGGTAGAGGATAGAACGCGCCAGGGAATCGACCGTGTCGAATGGCTTGCGCCAGCCCGCAGTTTCGAGCGGGCCGATCCGTTCGATCCAGCGGCCAAGCTTGCGGTCGCGCTTGCCAAGGTGCGCAGCAGCGAGTTCGACGTCAAAGCCGCGGGGGAATCGTGCCATCGGATCAGCCTCGGGGGGACCGCCACAGGTCGACGGCCAGCACGATCCAGCCAAGGATCAGCAGGCTACCGCCGAGCGGCGCAGTGGCCGCGCGCGTTTCCATGAAAACCGCGAAACAAAGTCCACCGCTGAATCCGGCAACGCCCAACAGGAAAAGCAATCGGCAAATGCCCGCGGTCCGCGATCGTCGTCCCGCAATCAGGATCAGCACCAGCCCGTGGCCGAAGGCGAATGCCGCAGCCAAGCCAAGCCGCGACGCCTGCCCCGGAAGCGCTGCGTGGCTGGCATAGGCCGCCAACGCAACCGATGCGGCACACCCGATCGCAGCCAGGGCGGAAACCCAGTCGCGCCTCATGGCTTGGGCGCACCCGCGAGGATTTGCTCATGCGTCAGCATCAGATTGGTCGCAGCCGGATCAGCCAGCAGGAAGCGCCTGTTCGAAAACGAGTCGTTGAATGCCTTCACTCGCGCCTCGAGCGTCGCGTTGGAAGCCGCGTTGGCGGCCGACATCTTCGCCCATGCCTGGGCGGTTGCCGGATCGGTTCCGGCCTTCATGCGAACCCACAATTGTTCACCGTCGCGAAAGACCTGCACTTGCAGCAGCAAGCCTTCGACCGTCGAATAGTCCAGCGTGCGGATCGCCTTCAGGCTGCCTGCATCGACGGCGAGGTCTTCGAAATGCAACTGGTCCAGCGCGCTGGCGACCACGTCGCCCTGGTAGGAATCGCGCATGGCCGCAGCCGGCGCATCGTCGAGTCGGAATCGATCCTCGCGATGGCTGAGCGAGAACGGCGTTTCGTCAACGCCGGAAATCCGGACCTGCGCGATGCGCGCCAGGGGCACATCCACCAGTCGCCGGTCCAGCCAGACGCGCGGATCGGGATCGAAATACACCGGCAAGTCGGTCAGCCAAGCGCCCGCTTCGCCGTCCACGCGAACGTAGTAGCCGTCCAGGCGCGGATGGTCGTTGCCGATAAGCAGCCGCGCGCGCACGCCTTTCCCGGACAGGGTCAGCTCCGCGCCCTTGGCATCGACTGCGCTGATCGGTTCCACGCCAAGGCGCGAATAGAGTGCGGGATCGGAGGTCTTGGCCTCCATCCGGCGCGCCTGCGACAGCACGAACAGGTACTGGCTGATTCGACCCACATCCGCCGGCCAGCCGCTCCGTTCCGCAACCTGCCAGGCGCCGTTGCGACGTTCCAGCGATACCAGGATCCGGTTGCCGGCACCTCGCAGTTGCATCGACGTCATGTCGGCTTGCGCCTTGTCGAGCGCGGGAAAAAGTTTTGCCTTTTCAGTGCTTGCCTTATCGCCGCCACAGGCGCCGAGCGCCAGGCAGGCGATGACTGGCAGCCACAGGCGCGCCGTACGCCACGGGCGACTAGCGCGACGCATCACGCCGCTGCAGCATCCGGCGCAACGCGAGCAGCAAGGCCGCCAGCAGGACCAACGCTGGCACCGCCAGTATGTTCAACAGCTTCACCCGCACGCCGATGGCTTCGATGTCGGCATTCAACTGGTGCTGCACGTCGCGCAATTCCTTGCGGGTGCGCAGCTTCTGCTGCTGGAAATCGAGCAACTGCGCCTGTTGTTCGCGACTTAGCGCCTGCGCCTGGCCGGTAGCCGTGATCGGCTGCAACTTGGCCAGCTTTTGTTCGAGGTTTTCGAGGTCGAGCTGCAGCTGCTTTTCCTTGGCCTGGTAGCGCACTTCGGCACGACGGCGCACGCCATCGATGCGGTCGAACGGCCGTTCGGAGGTCGGACGGGTCCGGACTTCGATCAAGTCGTCGTTGCCAACCAGATTGTCCACCGCGTTGTAGACGAAGTCGGCGTTGTTGGCGAAAGGATTGAGGATCTGCTGCCCCAGGAAATCCTGCGCCTGCACCCATAGCTTGTCGCTCAGGATGTCGGTGTCGGCGACCACCACGATATTTGCCGGCTTCACGCTTGCGCCGACATGACCCGGGCCGACGCGGTCAGGAAAGGCCGACTTCAGCACGCCGCGCAAGCGACCCGCGAGCACATGCGGCCCACTGCCATCCGCCTTGAAATTGTCCGCCAGAGAACCCGGGTCACCCTGCGCCGCGCGAACCGCCTCAGTCGTGGACAGCATGGTGACTGCCGAACTTTGCAGCAATGCCTCGAGCTTGGCAGTCGCACCGGCAGCCAGCGACAGCGTGCCCGCACTCGACAGGTTCACCGATTCCAGGTCCGCGGTGATGACGTCGCGCTGGTTCATGGATTCTTTTTTCAGGCCGATGATGCCGACGTGGCGCACCGGGGCCTGGCTCGGATCGGGCTGGAAACGCATCGCGTTCTGCGCATCGAGGACGATCTTGCCGGGGTCGTAAACCAGACCCCAGGCGCGAAAAAGGTTGGCCATGTCGGAACTGCGCGACTGCGCCGACTGGGTCGGATCAAACAAACTGCCAGCCGGATCCGACTCCGCCTCCGGATCCACGAAGACCAGCAAGTGGCCGCCTCGAAGCACGAACTGGTCGATCGCGTATTCGGTATCCGCCGGCAATGCCTTCGGATGCACCACCATCAACAAACTGACGTCGTCGCCGATGGACGTGGGATTCGCCTGCAATCGGCGAATATCGAAGAACTCCGAAAGCTGCCTGTCCATCACCCAACCGGGCGTCGGCTGGCCGCTGAGGGGGTCGATGCCCGGGCCGATCGGCAAGTCGCTGAGCACCGCCAACACCGGTTTGCTCGCCACGCTTAGCGAAGAAATCATCTTCGCCACGTCGTATTCCAGGAACGTTTCCTTGCCCGGCTGGATGAAGGGCATCGCTGTTTCACCATCGGTGCTGTTGCTCGCGACCAATCCGAAATACAGCTTGTCACCCGACTCGCCCAGCGGCACGCCTTGCAGGCCGAATGCCGTGGCCCGGTCTTCCGCATCGGAGAACGGCTCCGGATCGATCACCCGCAAACTGATCTTGCCTTTCGAGCGCGCGGCGACTTCCTCCAGCAACTCGCGCACGCGCTGGGCGAACACGCGGAATTGCGGCTGCGACTGCGCGGCTTTTTCGGAATAGAACAACTCGAACGTGATCGGCTCGGGCACCCTGTCGATGATGCGCAACGTGCCGGCAGACAAGGTGTACTGATCGTGCTCGGTCAGGTCCACGCGTGCGCCGCGCAACAACAGGTTCGACAGGGCAACCAGCGCCACGAAGGCAATTGCCAGCACTGGCAGGGCCAACAGCAGCGTGCGGCGTCCCGGTCGCTTCATCAGTCGGCCTTCTTGATCTCGATCACCAGTACGGTGGCAAACAGCCACGCGGCGATCGTCAAAAGGAAATACAGCAGGTCGCGCAGGTCAAGCACACCGCGGGTGATGGCCTGGAAATGGGTGAGGAAGCTCAGGCTGCTGACGGCGTCCACCGTGGCTTGCGGCAGCACCGCCTGCAATGGACCAAGCACCAGCGGGAAGCCGGCCAGCAGGAATAACAGGCTGACCAGCACGATCAGGATGAAGGCGACCACCGAACTACGCGACAGTGCCGAAAGGCAACTGCCGATCGCCAGGAAACCGCCTGCCATCAACAGGCTGCCGACATAACTGGCGACGATCACGCCATTGTCGGGATCGCCAAGCCAGTTGACGGTGATCCACAGGGGAAACGTCAGTGCCAGCGCCAGCGCGACGAACAACCACGCTGCCAGGAATTTTCCCAGCACGGCCTGCCACAAGGTGACCGGCTGGGTCAGCAACAACTCGATGGTGCCGGTCTTGCGCTCTTCCGCCCACAAACCCATCGCCACCGGCGGCACCAACAACAGGTACAACCAGGGATGGAAGCGGAAGAAAACCTGCAGGTCGGCCTGCCCGGTCTCGAAGAAATTGCCGAGGAAAAACGTGAAGGCGCCGGACAGCAACAGGAATATGACGATGAACACCGCGGCCAACGGCGTCGCGAAATAGCTGGCGAACTCGCGGCGAAAAATGGCGAAGGCCTGTCTCATCGCTCGGGTCCTTCAGCCGTGATGCGGCGAAAAACTTCATCCAGGCGACCGTGTTCGGGACGCAGGCCGCTGAAGGCGACAGCGCGTTGGCGCAGGCGCTCGGCCACGGCGTCCTGCGACAGGCTGCGGCCTTGCGGGAAGACATACAGGCGCGACAGGCGCTCGTCGAGTTCGAAACCGCTGACGCCGGGCATGCCGTCCAGCGCAGCGCGCGCAGCGATGCTGTCTGCGGGCTGCAGTGAAATCGCATTGTGATAGCGCGAACGCGCCAGCAAGCCTGAAGGCGTGTCGTCAGCGAGAATCTTGCCGCGCGCGATGATGATGGCGCGTGTGCACACCGATTCCACTTCCTCGAGGATGTGGGTGGACACCAGCAGCGTTCGTTCCTTCGCCAGTTCGGAAATCAGCGCGCGCACTTCGTGCTTCTGGTTCGGATCCAGTCCGTCGGTCGGCTCGTCCAGGATCAGCGTCGCCGGATCGTGCACGATGGCCATCGCCAATCCCAGTCGGCGCCGGAAGCCCTTGGACAGAGTGTCCACCGATTGTCCAAGCACCGAGTCCAGCGCCAGGCGCGATATCACGAAATCAAGCCGCTGCCGCCGATGGGCGCCGCGCAGCCCACGCAGGTCGGCGATGAAGCAAAGCAGGGACCGCGGTGTCATGTCGCCGTAGGAAGGCGCGCCTTCGGGCAGGTAGCCCAGCGCGCGCCGCGCCGCCATCGGATCGGACTGCACGTCGTGGCCGCAGACGCGCGCGCTGCCCTCGCTCGGCACCAGGAAGCCGGCGATCAGTTTCATCGTGGTGGATTTGCCGGCCCCGTTGGGGCCGAGGAAGCCGAGCACTTCGCCGGGTTCAGCCTTGAAACTGATGCCGTCGACGGCCACCAGTCTTCCATATCGTTTTCGCAGGGCGCTTGCTTCGATCATCGGAGCCCGGGCTTGGTCCAAAACGAAGGGCGGGCTTTCGCCCGCCCTCGCATTTCAATGCTTACTTCAGCGGCCAGTACACGTTGAACTGGGCGTCTTCGTCGAGCATTGTCGAGACGCCACCCAGGTATTCCTCGTAAGGACGGTCGTTCGTGTCGCTGCCGTGGGTCATCGCCCAGGCACGCAACAGGTCGCGTACACGGGCCAGGCCCGGCGACGGACCGCTGTAGCTGGTCTTGGCAACGCGGCGCGCGGGGATCTGGTCGTAGCTGACCGGGCCTTCCAGGCGCAGCGACATCTTGTCGGCGGCGGCGACACCCTCGGCGTCGGTGGCGCGGCGAACCGGCTGCACCACGTCAAAGGCATAGCTGTCGCTGGTGAACTCGGTGGTCACGATGCGCAGCGGGCCATTGCCGACCAGGCCGTTGGCTTCCATCACCTTGTTGATCCAGCTGACCTGGTTCTCCATGGCGGACATGATGTCTTCGTTGTTGCGCTTGGACGCCGTGCTGACCAGCAGGATGTCCTGGGCCGGCATCTGGATGATTTCGAACGCGCCCGGATGCTGCGCATAGTCGAAGCGCGGGATCGTGGCGAGCAAGCTGCTGAACTTGTCCAGGCCGCGCTTCACGTCGTCGCCGATGTTGCGGTTGACGTACAGGCCCGCGTAACGGCCGATGATGTCCCAGCCGTAGTTCACCCGGTATTCCTGGGTGATCTTCACGTTCTTGTTGCCCTGGCCGGTCCGCGTCAGGCGGAGGGTCATGGACTTGTCCTTGCCGCTGGCCGGGCCAGTGAGCTTGTACTTGATCTTCTCGCCGGGAATGGACTCGATGATTTCCCAGGAACCGTTGCCGATGACCTTGTCACGCGACTGGTAGCTGAACTTGGCGCCGACGCCCTCGGCCGGGCCGCTGACCTCGTACTTGGCGCGCGCGTCGTAGCGCAACAGCGGATTCCAGTCCCTGAACCGGCTGAAGCCGTTGAACAGGTCGTTGACCGTGGACATCGGACGGTTGGTCTCGATGCTGTAGCTGTACATGCGCTTCGCGGGCAGGAACAGGCCAATCACGACGAATACGACGACGACGATCAGCAGGGAAATCAGGAATTCGATAAAACGGGTCATTCGGCGGCTCTCCAGGCACGTCCCTCGCCAGGGGAACGCTTCGCCCGGGCAGGAACCCGAGAGGATAACAGGTCAAACCGGTGACCGGCAGGGGCCTGCACGCCTACGGTGACTGGGCTCACACCAGCTTCAGCTCGAAGGCCTTCAGCACGGCCCGGGTGCGGTCCCGCACGCCGAGCTTCGAAAGGATGTTGGACACGTGGTTCTTGACGGTGCCCTCGGCCACACCCAGGGAGTTGGCGATCTCTTTGTTGGAGAAGCCACCTGCCATCAGGCGCAGGATCTCGGTTTCCCTTTCCGTCAGCGGGTCCGGTTGCTCGAGGCTGACGAAGGCGTTGTGCAGGCCTTCGAGGCCGGACAGCAGCCGCTGGGTGACCGCTGGTTGCACGAGCGACCCGCCGTCGGCCACGGTCTGGATGGCCGACACCAGTTGGTCCAGGGTCACGTCTTTCAGCAGGTAGCCGCGGGCGCCGACCTTGATGCCGGCCAGCACCAGTTGGTCGTCGTCGAAGGTGGTCAGGATGATGGTCGGCGGCAATTCACCCTTTGCGGCCAGCGCCTGCAAGGCTTCGAGGCCAGACATGATTGGCATGCGCATGTCCATCAGGACGACATCGGGCTTGATCTGGGGGATGAGTTCCACGGCCTGCCGGCCATCGGAGGCTTCCGCCACGACTTCGATGTTGTCAGCCAGTTCAAGCAAGGATCGGACGCCCTGGCGCACCAGGGTCTGGTCGTCGACCAGGCAGACTCGAATCATGTTGCCGTCTCCAGCGGTATGCGCACGTCAAGGGCAAACCCCTGCCCGGGTGCAGTGATGATATCCACTTGGCCGCCGTAGGCGGAAAGTCTCTCGCGCATACCACGCAGCCCGTTCCCGGGTTTCGCCCGTTCACAGCCCCGGCCGTTGTCGCGGGCCGCCAGCCGAATCTCCCCGGCGTCCTGTGTCATGGTCAGGCTGAGGTGGCTGGCGCCGGAGTGCCGCACGGTGTTGGTAATGATCTCCTGGGCGCAGCGCAACAGGACCTGCGCGCGCTCCGGGTCCTCGATATGCAGGCGCTCGGGAAGCTCGAGGTCCACCTGCAGCGCCGGCACGCCCTCCACCAGCACCTTCAGGGCGTGGCTCAGGTCGATGCCGCCGTCCTCGCGCATCTCGCTGACCACTTCGCGCACATCGGTCAGCAGCAGCTTGGCCAGTGTGTGGCTCTGACGGACGTGCTCCAGCGCCTTGCCCTCGGCCAGGTGCCCGGCCACTTCCAGGTTCAGGCTCAGCGCGGTCAGGTGATGGCCCAGCAGGTCGTGCAGTTCACGCGAGATGCGCAGGCGCTCGCTCATGCGCGAGCTTTCCGCCAGCAAGGCCCGGGTTGCGCGCAATTCGGCATTGAGCCGCCGCTGTTCCTCGCGCGCCTGCGCTTGCTGCCGTGCAACAAGGCCGGTGATGAAGGTAAAACTGGAATAACCGGCGTACATGACCGCCTGCAGCACCGCGAATACCGGGGTGAAGTTCTCGAATTCCAGGAAGACCGGAACCAGGGGCACGTGCATCAGGATCAACCAGGCGATTCCGATGCCGAGCGGCATCAGCCAGGGAATGACGCCTGAAACCAGCATCAGCAGGATGCTGCCCAGTCCGGTTCCACTGAGCTTGCTCAGCGCGATGGCCGAGAAGGTCAGTACCGCCAGCAGCACGACATCGAACCTGCGCGGCGTTCGCGCGCCCAGGTCACGGGTAACCAGCCAGTAGGCGATGCCGAAGACGATGTAGGCAAAGCCCGACCCCACCAGGTCGGTGGATGCCGCCCGGATTTCTTCGGGCTCCACGATCGGGAAATACCAACTGCTCAGCGCCAGGGGCACGCCGACCACGGCCCAGGTGAACAGGCCCGCGTAGCGCAGCAGTTGGGTGTGGGTAAGTCGCATCGGCATGACCACATAGTAGGCGACCCCACGCCCGTTAAGGCGGCCCGAAAGTCACGGGTAACGGACTTTTAACAGCCAAAGACTGCGGATTGCCGTCGCCGCAGCGCAAAAGTCCATGCGATAATCCGCCGCAGCACGACGCCCGCCCCCAGGGTGACGCGCCGGAAATCTGGGAGTCACACCAAAAATGTCGATCGTCATCCGCGACGTGCGTGAGCACGAACTGGATCTGGTACTTGCACTGAACAATGCAGCCGGACCCGGGATCCTTCCGATGGACGCCGGCAAGCTCCGATTCTTCTGGGAAAACGCAGATTATTTCCGGGTTGCCGAAAAAGATGGCTTGTTGGCCGGTTTCCTGGTGGGCGTTACCCAGGATGCAGACCATGACAGCCCCAATTTCCTGTGGTTTCGCGACCGTTATCCGGAATTCCTCTACATCGATCGAATTGTCATCGCCAGCACGCGTCGCGGCGCTGGCGTCGGCCGCGTGTTCTATGGCGACGTGCAAAGCTTCGCCGAGGTCCGCGTGCCCTGCCTGGCTGCCGAGGTTTTCCTTGAAAACAGCAGCCACCCGGCCTTGCTCTTCCACGGCAGCTTTGGCTTCCGTGAAGTGGGCCAGCACGTGATGGAAGGCCCGGGCGTTCGAGCCGCGATGCTTGTCAAGGAACTGTGCAGCTATCCGTTCGTGCACCGTTCCTACGACGGCAAGTTGCCCGACCAGCCCTGGCTGGCCGCGCGCGCCCTTCCCGGCCGCAAGCCGCAGCGCGCCACCGGCACCTGAGCATGTCGGCGATTCCGGATTACGAACAAGCTGGCGAACTGAAGATCGGACAGGTCGGCATTGCCAACCTGCGAATCCGCAGCCTCGATGTTTCGAAAATTTGCGCCGAGATGGCCGATCGCGTGCGCAGCGCGCCCAAATTGTTCCAGCGCGCGGCGGTCATCCTTGATTTCGGCGGACTGAGCGATTGTCCCGATGCCGCGTCGGTGAATGCACTCGTCGAAGGCCTGCATGGTGCCGGCGTGCTTCCCGTGGGCATCGCCTACGGCACGACGGCGATCGAAACCCTGTCGCATGAAGTCGGATTGCCCTTGCTGGCGAAATTCCGCGCGGCCTACGAGACCGGCTCGGTGGTTGCGCAAGCCGCGCCACAACCACCCTGCGAGCCGGCGCCTGCGCCCAAGAGCGCAGCACCTGCCGCGGCTCCGGCTCCGGCAAGCGCGCCTGCCGCCGCCTCGCCCGGAATGATGCACACGTCCCCGGTGCGCTCGGGCCAACAAATCTACGCGCAGGACCGCGACCTCACGGTTTGCGCAACCGTGGGCGCCGGCGCCGAAGTCATCGCCGATGGCTCGATCCACATCTACGGCGCGCTGCGCGGTCGCGCCCTTGCGGGCGCCGGTGGCCTGGCGACGGCGCGGATATTCTGCCGCGAGTTCAACGCCGAACTGGTTGCGATCGCCGGAACCTACAAAGTGCTTGAAGAAATTCCCCGGGACCTGATCGGTAAGCCCGTCCAGATCTGGCTCGAAAACGACAGCCTGCGCATTGAAGCGCTGGCTTGACCCCATAGCGGCATCCAGGAGAAACAACTTGGCGGAAATCATCGTGGTGACCTCGGGCAAGGGTGGCGTCGGCAAGACCACCACCAGCGCCAGCATCGCTTGCGGCCTGGCCAAGGCTGGAAAGAAGACAGCCGTCATCGACTTCGACGTCGGCCTGCGCAACCTCGACCTGATCATGGGCTGCGAGCGTCGCGTGGTGTATGACTTCGTCAATGTCGTGTTGGGCGAGGCTTCCATCCGCCAGGCCCTGATCAAGGACAAGCGCTTCGAAAACCTTTATGTGCTGGCAGCCTCGCAGACCCGCGACAAGGATTCGCTGACCAAGGAAGGCGTCGAAAAGGTACTCAAGGACATCGCCGACGAAGGTTTTGATTTCATCGTTTGCGATTCGCCGGCCGGCATCGAGAAAGGCGCGTTCCTGGCCATGTATTTCGCCGACCGCGCGGTGGTGGTGGTGAATCCTGAAGTCTCCTCGGTGCGCGACTCCGACCGGATCCTTGGGCTGCTCGCTTCGAAGACGCGAAAGGCCGAGAACGGCGAGCGCGTCAAAGAGCATCTGCTGCTGACCCGCTACAGCCCCAGCCGCGTCGAGAAAGGCGACATGCTGTCCATCGCCGACGTCGAGGAAATCCTCGGCCTGAAGGTGATCGGCGTCATTCCGGAATCGCCCGAAGTACTGCAAAGCTCCAACGCCGGCGTGCCGGTGATCCTGGACGACATGTCGCAGGCCGGACAGGCCTACACCGATGCCGTTGCCCGTATCCTGGGCGAAAGCGTGCCGCTTCGCTTCACCACCGTCGAGAAGAAGGGTTTCTTCTCGAAGATCTTCGGGAGCTGAGGCATGGGCATCTTCGATTTCCTGGTCGCCCGCAACAAGAACACCGCCAACGTCGCCAAGGACCGCCTGCGCATCCTGATCCAGCAGGAACGCAGCCTGCGCGGCGCCCCGGATTACCTGCCCTTGCTGCAGCGCGAGCTGCTCGAGGTCATCCGCAAGTACGTCAACGTGGACGTGGATGCGGTGAAGGTCGACCTGATCAAGGACGGCGACAACGAGGTGCTCGACATCTCGGTCGCGTTGCCGGAAAAATCCGCCGTCGCGAACGGCTGAAGCCGCTCCCACAGTGGTGCTGACCCTGGGTGAAATAGGCTTTGAAGCGCCAGCGCGGTTGCTCGCTTCGCTGGGCCTGCAACTGACGCACGTGCCCGATGGCGAAGCCATTCCCGGCAGCTTCTGGGGTGAGTGCGAAGCGGGCCTGGTCGGCAGCACGGTATACGCACGCGCCGACACGCCGGTGCACTCCCTGTTGCACGAAGCCTCCCATTTGCTGGTGATGCCGCCCGAACGCCGTGCCACTGTTCACACGGACGCCAGCGACTCGGTTTTGGAAGAAGATGCCGCCTGCTACCTGCAAATCGTGCTCGCCGACGCCATCGAGGGCGTGGGCAGCGATCGCCTGATGCGGGACATGGATGCCTGGGGCTACAGCTTCCGCCTGGGCTCCACGCGCGCCTGGTTCGAGGGTGACGCCGAGGACGCACGCGCCTTCCTCGCGACGCGATTCCCTATTCCGGACGCTTCCGGAACACCGCGCCAATCGATCCGGGGATGAAGAGGCCGCTGACCCGGTTCGAACAGAGGCTGTAAAGCGCTTCCAGTTGAAAACGCGGTTGGAAGAGCGTTTCGACGCTTTTGGGCGTGAAGAAATTCAGATGCGTGGACTCGAGCAGATGCCATGGCACCGTGCCCGTTGAAAAGCTGCTCGGCACCGATGTGATATCAGGCGTGGTCACGAAGAGCCTGCCGGTAGCAGTCAGGATCCTGGCCAATTCCGGCACGAAACTTTCGATGCCAGGGACGTGCTCGATCACTTCGGTACTGACGATCGAATCGAATTCGCCGCCTGCGAAGGGCAGCGGCAAGCCTCCATCGTAGAAGGTGACGTTCTCGACGAGCGAGGCTTGCAGTGCGTTCCTGGTTCGGTCCTCGTCAAGTTCGATGCCTTGGGCGGACTTTCCGTTCTGCCGCAGGTGGAGAAGGAGGTCGCCATTACCGCAACCGAAATCAAGGATGTCTCCGGTCGCCAGGAGCGCAAACTCCTTCAACTCACCTGCCACGTCAGTCGGCGGTCCCGATCCATAGATGTGCTGGCGATTGAGTACCTCCCGTTGGGTGAACAGTCCATCGTAGTGTGGCCGGACAGCCGCAAAACCGGACACGTCTCCCAGGCTGACTTCAGAATTGCCGATCAGGAAAGTCGCGGGCTGCTCTCCGTCCTCCAACAGGAATTCCGCGACGAAACCGGCGAAAGCACCCTCGAACATGCGGCCCGCCACGACGTCGGGGCGCGGCTGCCTTGCGACCGTATTCGCTTGGATGGTTCGAGCGGAGTCCGTTACAAGTGCGACGGCGGGCATTGCGTCGGCCGCGAACCAGCCGAAGATGCGCGCAACCGGCAAGGGCTGGCCTTCCAAGCGCTCGACGAAGCCGGGAATGTCCTTCCACCGGAAGGCGAAGGGCATGAAGCTAGTCGTGGATTGGACTTGTCTGCTCATATTCATCGTTCTTGTCGACTCATGGAGGGGATGCTCCCCAGCCATAGATCGTGTTGTTATTTCCTTGATCAATTACTTTGTTCGCTACGTTCGCGAATACGCTTTGCGCTACGAAATTATCTGAAGTGCCAGCCTGAAGCCATACTCCAGTTGTCATTCGATTAAAGTGGTTTCCAACTACAGAAGTACGCTTGACCGGGGACGAAACCACAATTCCCGTTGTGTTATCAGGACTCCTAGTGCCGAAAAACAGATTGTTGTGAATCGAGATGTCCGTGGACGTGCCCATCAAGATCATTCCTACACCAGCAGAGGCTGCATGATATATCAGGTTATCCGCGAAGACCGACTGAAGCGCCCGAGAGTGAATACCGACGCTGTTTGCTGCGATGTGGCTACCACGGATGAATAGAAGCGGCTCGGAGTCCAAGGTGTTGCAGAGAACTCCCGTATTGACGCTAATTAGAGCACTTTGTTCGATGTAGATGCCCTCGGGGCCCGTTCCGGTTGTTACAGCCCCCCCCTTCAATCCAGACACCTAAGTCCGCGAACACGACTTCGAGGTTCGAGACAAAGTACTCAGTGGAGGATGCCGCGCTGAAAATGCGTAATCCGTAACCCATCGCGGCGTTACTCCCGCTGTTTCCGAAGATGTGCACGCCGCGAATGCTGCTGTTCTTGCCACCGGTCAGGTTAATGCCTCCCGTCCAGTGCTTTGAAAAATCGCTACCTCGAATTTCGACATCCTGCATTGTGAGAGTCTTCGCGACGCGACCCGCCGTTTCCGGCCACGTCGCCATCAATGCCGTCCCGCCGCCGGCGATAGTGGTACGTAAACTTATTTTGGAGATGTCAAGCTCGCGCCCCACATCTGCACCCGTGGGGCTTGAATCAATCGTAGGCTGGTGAAGAATGCCTCCATCGGAGTTTGTCCACTCGATGATTGAGATGCCTGTCCCATCGCCAACAATTGTGACACGCTTGTCCGGAAGAACCAGCTTCGAGGACATTCGATAGCGACCACTTGGAAAGTAAATTACGCCGCCGCGCGCCGCCAAAAACGCAAGCGCGGAGTTAATCGAGGCTGTGTCGTCGGTCGAACCGTTGCCGGTCGCTCCGCTTGATTTTACATTGATCCAGCCCGACTGGGCGAATGCAATTGACGGCAGAAGCAGTAGTATTGCGGCGAATTTCGCAAGCGTCCCCATGATTGCCCCCGTTTTGAAGCAGCGCACTACGCCGCTGCTACCGAACAATGCACCGATAGCGGCTCATGGACCACGCGAAAACGACGCCACAAGTGCGTGTGGGATTTACGCTTGAAGATCGATGTGGGACCAGCGGCGGGTCCAGGTTCGCTGTGGCCGAGGGCCGAGGTCGGGAGTGCCTAGCGCAGCTTGCGCACTGGCGACTTGGACTCGAGAAATTGCGGCAGGTCGGCCGATGAAAGGATCGCCGTGCCGCGCGACTGAGCGCTGCCCGTGTCTTGGCGGGGCGGGGTCGGCGAGCGTGGCGCGGCCCTTGCGCCTCCGCCTGACGCAGACTAGCCTTCGTCCTTGCATGGATTTCCGACGGAGCTGAACGTGACCCCACACCGCGCCTTCCTGTCGCTGGCCATCGCCGCCAGCCTGCTTTCCCTCGCCTCGTGCAAGTCCCAGGTGCCAGCGGGCGGTGCGTCCGTGCCGGCGCCAGGCGCCGCGCCCGCTAGGGCGGTTGACCCCAATGAAAGCGCCGACCAGTTCGTCGCGCGGGTAAACAAGGAAATGCGCGCCGACTACGTCGAGGCCACCGCCGCACAGTGGTTGTCGGAAACCTACATCAACGACGACTCGCAGTTGGTCGCTTCCAAGGCCAACGAACGCAACCTCGCGAAGGTCGGCGCCTACGCCGAAGCCGCGCGTGGTTACGAAGGCAAGCCGATGACGCCCGAGACGGAGCGCTCGCTGAAGCTGCTGCGCCTAGGCATCACGATTCCGCCGCCGAAGAACCCGGCCAGCCTGGCCGAGTTGACCAAGGTCGGCGCAAAACTCAATGGCGACTACGGCGCGGGCAAGTACTGCCCCGATGCGAACAACCCGGCGACCTGCCTGGACATCGGCAAGATCGAGGACATCCTGTCGGACATTCCCAACAAGAGCTACGACGAACAACTTTCCGCATGGCAGGGTTGGCACACCATCTCGGTGCCGATGCGCCCGGCCTACCAGCGCTTCGTCGAATTGAACAACGAAGGCGCGAAGGACCAGGGCTTCGCCAATACCGGTGAACTGTGGCGCAGCGGCTATGACATGAAGCCGGCCGATTTCCAGGTCGAGACCGATCGCCTGTGGAACCAGGTCAAGCCCCTGTACGACCAACTGCAGTGCTACACCAAAAACAAGCTGGTTGAGAAATACGGCGCGCAGGGCGAAGTGAACGGAATGATCCCCGCGCACCTCACCGGCAACCTGTGGCAGCAGGACTGGAGCAACCTCTGGCCGCTGGTGCAGCCGTACAAGGGCGTAGCCAAGCTCGACATCACCAAGACCCTGCACGCGCAGCGTGAAACCAGGTTCGCCGGCCTGCTGGCCGACTTCAGCAAGACCAACGGTCATGCGCCGTCTGCCGACGA
>JANNWV010000108.1:0-7066 GCA_031408815.1 Gammaproteobacteria bacterium | reverse complement strand
TGCCGGGAACGAGGATTTTTTGTCCCGGACCATGGCAAGCGCAACGTCAACATCACCGCCATCGAGCCGATGGGCAATTACGCGGTGCTGCTTCATTTCGACGACGGCCACGCCAGTGGCATCTTCACCTGGGGCACGCTGCACGAACTCGGCCGAGACTACGAACACCGCAGGGCCGCGTACCTCGCAGAGCTCGCAGATCGCGGTCAGTCGCGCGATCCGTGATTCTCGTCAGTTGAACGCCAAAGCCCGGCCGTCTTTCTAACGCTGAGGCACGCCGGCGCCGGAGGGAGGGGCATTTCTGCTGCCCCCTCTCTGGAAGCGACGTCCTGTCCACCAAGAGGGGTGCGGTCGGCCATCCATGGCCGACCTCTGCAGAAATCCCCTCCCTCCGGCACCGGCGACAAATAGTGGGGTGGACGGTCGAACGGCGTGCACGTGGGTCGGAAGTGTCACGGCCCTGGCAATACCAGCGATCTTGCGCGTCGCGCATCATCAGGCGTGTCGCGAATCTTCAGTTTTGCGATGGCACGGCTCTCCATCCGGGAGAATCGGACGGTGCTGCGGACTTCGCGTTCGAGTCTGGAGGGGCCGCGCGCGAAATCTGCGCCGGGGCGTGAGGGCGTCGGTGCAGGGGGTTATCGCAGGAGGCCGGCCAGGGATGGCCGGCCGGCCCCCTCTTGGTGGACAGGACGTCGCTTCCAGAGAGGGGGCCAGCGATAATCCCCTGTACCGGCGACGTCATGCCTCGGCCTCAGAAAACCGAACGGCCCCGGCCTTGAATGCATGGGATAATGCGGAAATGAACGAAGAGAAGACGCATTTCGGGTTCCGGGACGTCCCAGTCGGCGAGAAGAAGAAACTCGTCGGTGAGGTGTTCTCGTCGGTCGCGGGCAAGTACGACTTGATGAACGACCTGATGTCGCTGGGCGTGCATCGGATCTGGAAGCGGTATTTCGTCGGCACCTCGGGCGTGAAGCGTGGTGATCGCGTGCTCGACCTCGCGGGTGGGACCGGTGACATCGCCGCGCTGTTGCACGAGCGCGTGGGCGACACGGGCGAAGTCGTCATCGGCGACATCAATGCCGCGATGCTCGGCGTGGGGCGCGACCGGTTGACGGATCGCGGCCTGGTGCGCGGGTTGCGATACGTGCAGTTGAATGCCGAGGCGCTGCCGTTTCCCGATGGCAGTTTCGACTTGGTCACGATTGCGTTTGGACTGCGCAATGTCACCGACAAGGCCGCTGGGCTGCGTGAGATGCGCCGCGTGCTGAAGGTGGGCGGGCGCGCGTTGGTGCTGGAGTTTTCGCAGGTCAAGCCCGAGTGGTTCAAGCCGGTGTACGACTTCCATTCGTTCAAGGTGTTGCCGCGCTTGGGCAAGCTGTTCGCCAATGATTCCAACAGCTACCAATACCTGGCCGAATCCATCCGCAAGCATCCGGACCAGGAAACCTTGCAGTCGATGATGGTCGATGCGGGCTTCAGCCGTTGCACGCACCGCAACCTGAGCGGCGGCATCGTCGCCATCCATTCCGGCTACGTCGCCTGACCCGCGCTGCCCCTACAGAAGCTGCTGTCAGGGTCGTGGCCGCCCCGATTCCATGCTGAACCGGGCCAGCCCGACTTTTAGGTCTTTTGCCCTCGGCCCGGCTAAACTGGGGCTTCCCCAGCAAAACCGGAATGCCTGACATGCGCCTTGCCACTTTCCTTCTTGCCGCGCTCATTCTGCCGCTGGCCGCCTGCCAGAAGCCGGCGCCCACCGAGCCGACCAAACCCGCCGAACCCACCGTCTCCCACGAGGAGCCCACCGTGTCCGATCACGATGTTTCCTCGTACGCCGAGCCGGAAAAAGTGGTGGTCAAGCACCTTGCCCTGGACCTGGGGGTCGACTTCGAAAAAAAAGTCCTCGCCGGTTCCGCCACGCTTGACCTCGACTGGAAAGATCCCGCGGCCACCACGCTGGTGCTGGACACCCGCGACCTGGACATCACCACGATCCAGGGCACGGCCGATGGCAGTACCTGGCAGGACCTGAAATTTGAATTGGCGCCGCGCGACGCGATCTTCGGCAGCAAGCTGTCCATCGCCATGCCGTCGCAGTTGTCGCAAGTGCGCGTTTCCTACAGCAGCCGCCCGGAAGCCTCCGGCCTGCAGTGGTTGACCCCGGCAATGACGATGGGCAAGAAGACACCCTTCATGTTCTCGCAGTCCCAAGCCATCCACGCGCGTAGCTGGGTGCCGCTGCAGGACACGCCCGGCGTGCGCTTTACCTACGACGCGCACATCACCACGCCGAAGGACGTGATGGCCTTGATGAGCGCCGAGTTCGACGCCAAGGCGCCGCGCGATGGCGATTACACGTTCAAGATGCCGCAGGCGATTCCGTCCTACCTGATGGCGATTGCTGCCGGCGACCTGGTATTCGCGCCGATTTCCGATCGTGCCGGCGTGTGGGCCGAGCCGGCGATGGCGCCTAAAGCGGCCAAGGAATTCGAAGACACCGAAAAGATGATCGTCACCGCCGAGCGCCTGTACGGTGCCTATCGTTGGGGCCGTTACGACATCCTGGTGCTGCCGCCGTCGTTTCCATTCGGCGGCATGGAAAATCCGCGCATGACCTTTGCAACGCCGACCGTCATCGTTGGCGACAAGTCGCTGGTCAGCCTGATCGCGCACGAACTGGCGCATAGCTGGTCGGGCAACCTGGTAACCAACTCCAGTTGGAAGGATATGTGGTTGAACGAAGGCTTCACCAGCTACGTTGAGAACCGCATCACTGAAGACCTGTACGGAAACGATGCCGCAGAGATGGAAAACGTCATCTCGCAGCACGGCCTGGCCGCCGAACTGAAGGACATGGCACCGGCTGACCAGGCGCTGGCCTTGCCGCCGTTGGTCAATCGTGATCCGGACGAAGCATTGACCGCCGTGCCCTACATCAAGGGCCAGTGGTTCCTGATGTTCCTGGAATCGCGTTATGGCCGCGACACCTTCGATGCCTTCGTGCGCAAGTGGTTCGACGACCATGCCTTTACCAGCCAGGATAGCTCGGCGTTCGAGCGTTTCATGGAAGCGGAATTGTTCGCGAAGAATCCAGGCAAGACCACGCATGAAGAAATCCACGCATGGATGCATGGCCCGGGCGTGCCGGCATTTGCCGTTGCTGCCACGTCCAAGCGCTTCGATGCCGTGGATGAATTGCGCGGCCATTGGCTGGCCGGTCACGCCAAGCCGGCCAACATGGACACCGCGAAGTGGACCACCCAGGAATGGGTGCGCTTCATCGAGGGCATGCCGGAAACGCTGAGCCAGGAACAACTGGCCGAACTCGACGCGGCGTACAAGTTCACCGGTACGCAGAATGGCGAGATCGCGCAGCGCTGGTATCCGCTGACCGTGCGTAGCGGCTACACGACCGCGCGTCCGGCGATAGCCGACTACCTCAGCCGCATCGGCCGCCGCAAGCTGATCATGCCGACCTACGCCGCCTTGTCGCAGACGCCGGATGGCCTGGCCTTCGCGCAGGGCGTGTTCGAGAAGGCGCGTCCGGGCTATCACCCGATCACGACCGGATCGGTGGAACAGACCCTGGCCGAGGGCAAGGCCAAGCGCTGATCCGATGGCAAAAGGTCGCTTAGCGCTGGCGGTATCGCTCGGCCTGGCGCTGACCACGGTGGGCGTGGCCGCGACCATGCCCGAGCGGGTGCTGGATGCGGAGTTCGCGCGCCAGCGTTGGCTGGCCGGCGCCAGCGTGCACACGCTGCGCGTTGGCGACCACGACTGGGCTTACCTGGAAGCGGGCCGCCGCCCGCAGGGCGGGATGCTGCATGGCTTCACCGGCGCCAAGGAAAACTGGTTGCCGGTGATGCGCGAACTGGCGAAGACGAATCGGGTCATTGCCCCCGATCTGCCGGGTTGGGGCCAGAGCGAACGCCAGGCCAGCAGCAATTACGGGCCGAGCGTGCAGGTCGAGCGCATCGCGCAATTCCTGCGGGCGCTGAAGGAAAAACCGGCGCTGCTCGTCGGCCATTCCATGGGTGGTCATTTCACTGGATTGCTCGCCGCGCGCCACCCTGAACTCGTTGGGCCGATCGTGCTGATGTCATCGGCCGGCGTGTTGTTCGAAGAAAATGAATTTGGCCGCGAAGTGATGGCCGGCCGCAATCCGTTTGAAGTGCGCACGCGCGCCGAACTGCATCGCTACCTGGGCATCGTCTTCACCGATCCGCCGTTCGTGCCCTGGCCCGCGGACGAAGCGCTGGTCCGACGCCGCCGCAACGACGCGTTGTTCGAACAAAAGGTGCTGGACTCGATCGGCCGCGGACCGGAAGCCTTCTCGCTTGAGACCGAGATGGTGCACATCAAGGCGCCGGTCCTGTTGCTGTGGTGCCGCGACGACCGGGTAATCGACGTGAGCGCCGCGGATATCTTCCATCGCGGGCTGGCCAACAGCCGCACCGTTATCCTGGCCGGCTGTGGGCACATGCCGATGATGGCGCAGCCGGGCAACGTGGCGAAGGCGATGCGCGAGTTTGTTGCGGGCGCCTAGGGCGCTACTGGTTTGGCTCGAAGGTAGTGACGGGCCCAGGCGAGGCTGCCTAGCGTTGCCATCAGCATGTCCTTGTGTGCGTCCCACATGTCGCCCTGTTGGCCGTTGTAGGATTCTGCGTCCTCGCCCGACAGGGTCATTGCGACCGCCAGTTCGAACCATTCGTACCCCAGGCTGGCGATCATCACGATGGCGAGGGTGATGTAGAACGCCGATCTCGCGCTGCGCCTGTGCCGCTGCATGGCATGCGAAACGATGGCCGGCGTAAAACAAAGGCCGAACAGGAAATGCACCAGGCGATCGAAATTGTTTCGCGTCCAGCCCAGGGAATCGTCAAGTGACACGCCAGTGATCGATTGCAGCCACTGGTCGTAGGGCACGTACGAATAAAGCCAGCGTGCCGCGATGGAGTGGACGCAGAGGAAGATGACGATCAGGAAGTAGTCCCTGTCGCTCAGGGGATACTTCCTGGCGTAGCGCCACAGCAAGGCCATGGCCACGACCGTCAGCGAGCCGTGCATGGCTTGTTCAATCGGCCACGTGGGTTGAATCCAAGTGGTAACCAATACGAACAGCAGGATTGCAGTTGAAACTCGCCGAGACGGATACATCCGATTCACTCGCCAGTTGAGTTGGGCATGTCAGTACCTAGCCAGACGGAGTCGCGTCCAGCACTACGACTTTTTCGAACCGAACGCCGTTACACGCCAGGCGTTCGTCGTTCCGGAAGTACAAGTCCTTGTCGCCAAATTCCGAGGTAAACGTCTCGCGCCCCGGCGCGGAGACCTCGAGGTCCGCGTAACAATGGACCCACGCCATGGCGTAGCTCATGGGGCTGTGGAACCAGGTCCACTCATCCTGCCCGGGCAGGTCGTAGCGTCCGTTGGCGTCAGTGAGCGTGGAATCGGAATAGACCCGCCGTGTGGTCACCGACCCACCAAAGCCGGTGATGTCCTTCCTGGAAACACGCCTGACCAGCGCGCCGGAAACTGGATGGCCCGCGCCATCCAGGACCCTGCCGGAAATCTGCGCCTCGTGGGTATCCAGCGAAGGGTGTATGAAGATCGAAAGAGTCAGGCCTCCCAGCACAAGCAGGATAGGCTTGATCCACGAAGTGTTCACTGCACCGACTCTGATCTGCCTAGGTTTGTTGCCAGGTGATGTCGATGCCCTCGGACTCACCTACTGCGGCGCGAAGCATCGCAATCAGCGCGGCGCTGCCGCCGTTGTCTTCGAGCATGTCGATGGTGGCCGTATCGATGAAATAGTCGGCGTCGGTGGACGACTCTTCTTCAAGCTGGTCCGCCAGGAACTGGAACTCCTCGCGACCCACGCTGCCGATGCTGCTGCCGGTGGCCTTGTCGGAAATGCGAACTTCCATGCTGTTGTCCTTGTGGTTTATTGAGCCTTCGCCCGCGACGCATCCCGGATCGCCTTGAAGGCATTGCCTTCGCGATAGTTCGGCCAGGCGTGGTTGGTGGACAGCACCTTGCCAACCCCGTACAGCGCATTCAGGTCCTGCACGATGCCGCGCAGGTCCCATTCCGGGTCGAAGTTGTCGGCGGCCTTGTGGTAACGCTTGGCGGTGTAGTCCTCGGTAAGGGCGATGCCGTACTCGCGGCCTTTCTCGATGTGGTCCACGCCGCCTTTCGCGTACAGCGCGGGCACGCCGGCCTTGGCGAAGCTGAAATGGTCCGAGCGGAAGAACTGGCCCTTCTCGGGTGCACTTTCTTCGGTGAGCACGCGCTTCTGCCGGTCAGTGATCGGGCGCAATACGTCTTCAAGTTCGGAATTGCCCAGTCCCACCACCACCAGGTCGCGAGTCAGGCCGACCACGGGCATGGCATCGATGTTGACCACGGCCACGGTCTTCGCCAGCGGCACGACGGGATGCGCCGCGTAATAGGCCGAACCGAGCAAGCCCGATTCTTCCAGCGTCACGAACAGGAACACGATGCTGCGTTCCGGCTTCGGCTCCTGCACGGTGAACTGCTCGGCGATTTCCAGCACGCCGGCGACGCCGGTCGCGTTGTCGATGGCGCCGTTATAGATATTGTCGCCGGGCTCGTTCGAATGCGTGCCGAGGTGGTCCCAGTGCGCCGAGTAGACGATGGCCTCATCGGGATACTTGCTGCCACGCAGGCGCGCGACCACGTTGCGCGATTGCGATTGCGAAATCGCGCTATGCAATTCGGCATCGAGCCGGGCATTGCCGAGTGGCACGGCCTTGAAGCCGCGCTTGCCGGCCGCATCACGCAGCGCCATCACGTCCAGCCCGACTTGCGAAAACAGTTTCGAGGCGACCTCGCCGGTGATCCAGCCTTGCAGGGGCAGGCGCGGGCCCGGCTCATCGGCAACGGGCAGGTCGAACTGCGCGCCGCTCCAGCTGTTCTTCACCACGTCCCAGCCGTAGGCCGCACCGGCCGTGTCGTGGATGATGATGGCCGCCGCCGCACCTTGTCGCGCCGCTTCCTCGAACTTGTAGGTCCAGCGGCCGTAATAGGTCATGCGTCGGCC
>JANNWV010000107.1:0-5225 GCA_031408815.1 Gammaproteobacteria bacterium | reverse complement strand
CCAGCGGCCTCGATGGCAACTGAATCGGCGATCAACCGTTCAGCACTTTCTGCATCTCGGCCTTGAACGCGATAGCCGCCGAGCTGCGAAACGGACTGGGGCGTCAGCCCGACGTGGCCGCAGACTGGAATGCCGCGTGCTACCAGAAAATGGACTATCTCGGCTATTTCCGCCCCACCTTCCAGCTTCACCATTTGTGCACCCGCTCGCATCAGGACGGCGGCATTGCGAAACGCCACGGCGGGCGATTCCTGGTAGCTGCCGAAAGGCATGTCCGCGACGATCAAGGGGAGTTGACAGCCGCGTGCAACGCACTCGACGTGATACGCGATGTCTTGCAGCGTTACCGGGAGTGTCGAGTCTCGGCCTTGCAAGACCATCCCCAGCGAATCGCCCACGATCAGCACTTCGACTTTTTCAGACTCGCATAGCGCGGCGAAACTGGAATCGTAAGCGGTCAGGACCGCAATCTTTTCCTTGCGTGCATGCATCCTGTCCAATGTGAGCTGGGAAATCCGCTTTCGATCAGTCTGTGCTGACACGACTAGTCCTCGTCATTGGGTTTTTGCAGCAAGGCGCTGCCCAAAAAATGCCAGTATCTCGTCCCGGGCAGCCAGGGTTGGCTGGCCGGCTTCGTCGATCAAGTGCGCAGTCACCACGCTGTGCGGGCATGGTACGTAGGTCTTGAAGAAGGGCGGCGCATTGGGGTTGGCGGCGCTATCTGGAAGCACGCGCGCAACGAATCGCTCCCCGAGTGCATGGGCATAGGCAGCAAATCGTTGTGCCTTGCAAAAGGTATCGCCCTCGAATCGGTAGGCCAGTACGGTCAGGTCCTCGCGCTCCAGGCGGAGGCGGACGATGTCTGCTTCTTCCTGCGTCAGTTCGATGCCACCCGGGTCGTCGAGTGGCAGCGAGGGTTGGCACACGACAGGCGCCAGCATGGACGGCTGCAGCATCATTGAAAGCGCGAAGTTGCCGGTCCAGCACATGCCAATCGCGCCCACGCCCGGGCCGCCACTCTCGTGGTGCGCCAGCCTTGCCAGTGCCCTAAGCCATTGTGTTACCGGACTGGGCGAATTGGCCGCGAAGGCGCGGAACTCCGCGCTGATGCAGGCGCGCTTGAAGATGGCGGCGCCCTCGTCGGCGCCTACCAGGGCGCCGTCCCGGCCAAACAGCGAAGGCATATACACAGTAAAACCCGCATCGCGAACCCAACGACTGAAGCGCGCCACGTGCGGGCTGATGCCGGGCATTTCAGTCATGACGATGACCGCGGGCCCGGTCCCCGCCACATGCACCCACTTGGTCACGCCTTCGAGGGTGATCGCCCGATGGTTGAAATCCTCGAGGGGGTCGTCCTCTTTCACGCTTCGCGCTGGTGTCAGCACTTGTAAACTCCTGGCATGTACGGGTGTTCTGCCGGGCCCGATGCCGTGCATTGAAGCGCGCCCTGCATGAAAACAGCAGTGTCGTATTCGACATGTTTCAAGCTTTTACGGCGCGCTACAGACCGCCCGCCACGCGCAGCACGGCGCCGGTCACGTAAGAGGCCTTGTCGGACAGCAGCCAGACCACTGCCTCGGCGATCTCTTCAGGCTGTGCGGCACGCTGCAGGGGAATGCGCGCAGCAACGCGCGCGGCACGATCGGGGTCACCGCCCGCTGCGTGGATGTCGGTGACGGTCGTGCCAGGGGAGACCGCGTTTACGCGGATGCCCTTCGCAGCGACCTCGCGGGCGAGCCCGATCGTGAAGGTGTCTACCGCGCCTTTTGATGCCGCGTAGTGGACGTATTCGCCAGCGGATCCCAGTGTTGACGCAGCGGACGAGATATTGACGATGCCTCCTGGCGTTTCCGTCTGCAACCAACGCCTTACTGCGGCCTGCGCGCACAACATCGTCCCGACGACATTCACCTCCAGCACGCGACGAAGCGTCTCGACGCTGACATCCACGAACGGACCGATGCCGCCGGTGATCCCGGCGTTGTTTACCAGCCCTGTTGGAAAGCCCAGTGTTGTTTCGACCTCGGTGAACAGGCGCGCAATCGCGTTGGGGTCGCCAACATCGGCCTCAAAGGCATGCGCCCGACCGCCGCTCGCGACAATCTCATCGACGACGGCACGGGCAGACATCTCGTCCGCTCGGTAAGTCAGCGCGACACACCAACCGGCCCGACTCGCGGCTCGACAGATGGCGGCGCCAATGCCACGCGAGCCGCCGGTGACTAGAAGTACTCGGGCATCAGTACTCATACGACCTCCGTTGCGTCTCGGCTCACCTTGGCGCGCTTGGGCAACTGGGCCGCCACGCCGGCCGCTGCCCGCACCCGCCCCGGGGTAGTGCCGACGGTCTTCTGCATGAGGCGGCGGAGCGCAGTGGTGTCGCTGTAGCCGACCGCGGCTGCCACGTTGTCCACGCTCATGCGGCTGGACTGCAGGAGCGCACGTGCGCGATGCAGCCTGATGCTCTGGATCAGCGCGTTGGTTCCCATGCCGGTCGCATAGCGAACGTGCCGTCCCAGCGTCCGCTCGGAGATGCACAGCTCGCTGGCAAGTTCCGCCACCGACGGAATGGCCGGTAGCGCCGACTCCACGCGCTTGGTGAGTTTGCTGACCAGCACGTCGCCGCTGGCAAGCATGGACGGCACGACGAACTGCGCCGACTCCGACCGCTCATGCAACAGCAGGATGCGTGACACGGCGTCCGCCAGGGCGGCGCCGAAACGTTGCCGCAACAGGTACAGCATCACGTCGGATTGGGCAAAGGCGGCGCCTGCGGTAATGACGGGCCCGTCAACGCAAAGAATGCGGTTGCCGTCTACCCGGGTGTCGGGCGCGATGCGGGACAATTCAGGCGCGAGCCACCAGGTCGTCGTCGCATGGCGTCCGCTCAGCACGCCAGCGGCCTGCAGCAAAAACACACCCGAGCATGATGCAGCGATGCAGGCACCGGCGGCGGCGCGACGCGCGATATAGCGGATGGCCTGCTGGCAGTCTTCTTGCTGCAGGCGCTCGCGCAACTGGTGTGCGCTTTCGACCCAGATGCCAGGAACCAGCAAGACCGGCGCGCGCTGTGATTGTCGATCCGGTAGGCGACGCGTCGAAATCGATAGACCACCCTGTAGGCGGACCTCGCCACCACCGGGCGAATGAAACGTCGCCGATGGCCCGGCCTGCCCAGCACGCTCGGCGAACAGTCGCGCGGCATCGAGAATGTCGCGCGTCATCGCGACGCCGGTGGGATTGGTGCCGTCCACGACCAGGACTTCGAAGTCGGTCATGCGTCTTCCTCCTATTCAAACTGCGCCATCCAGCGCCAGAATCGAGTGGATGATACGGCAGTTTCGACGTGATTCGATGTGGCGGTTTCAGCCCGAAAGATGTCCATTCCGTCTCTGGTGTGCCTACGCGGAAGCGGATCAAATTGCAGAGAAGTCGCGTCAGCGTGCACGTGGGGACTTATGGAGACTGTCGGATTCGTCGGCATAGGCACGATGGGCCTGCCGATGGCGGGGCGCCTGCTGGCGGCCGGCATTCCCCTCGTGGTCTGGAATCGCACGGCAGCGAAGTGCACGCCGCTCGTCGTCCGGGGGGCCATACCATCGAGTTCAATCGACGAGCTTTTTCAGCAGTGCCAGGTAGTGATTGTGATGTTGCTCGACCAAGGGGCCGTTGACGCCACGCTCGGTCGCGGAACGCCGGCATTTGCTATGCGTGTGCGTGATCGGACCGTGGTGATGTTGGGCACGACCGGCGCCAGCTACTCCGCTGCGCTGGACGCGGATGTTCGACGCTGCGGCGGTCGCTACGTCGAAGCACCCGTGTCTGGCTCGCGAGTTCCGGCAGAGGAAGGCGCGCTCGTCGGCATGGTTGCCGGCGATGCCGACGCCGTCGAAAGAGTCGAGCCGCTGTTGGCGCATTTATGCCGAACGATGGTGCGTTGCGGTGCGGTGCCCGCGGCGCTGCGCACAAAGCTCGCAGTCAACCATTACCTGATCGTCCTGGTGACGGCGCTGGCCGAGGCGGTGGCGACGGCCGATGCCAGCGGCGTAGATCTTGATCTGTTGCAACAGGTGCTCGACGCCGGGCCCATGGCCAGTGCCGTGTCGCGCGCCAAACTACGCAAGCTACTGCAGCATGACTTTGTTGCCGAGGCGGCGATTGGCGACGTGACGCAGATCGCCGCACTCGTCCGCGATCAAGCGCACGAGGCTTGCGCCGACGCGCCCCTGATCGAGACGGCGGCGCAGCTCTTCGAGGCAGCGCGCGCTCGCGGCCTGTCCGATCTGGACATGGCTGCCGTACTCCAGCCCGCCCGATCTGCCTTCGAACTGACTACGCCATGATCAACCCAAACTTTCCCGATTGTGTTTCCGCGGCCGATGTAAAGCCGCGCGCCAAGCCGTCTGTCTATCCGGAACCCTTTGCCAGCCGGATGGCAGGACGGGAAAAGCGCGCGCTGGGTGACGTGTTCGGCCTGACCAATTTCGGTGTCAACCTGACGCGCCTGGCGCCTGGTGCCGTGTCGGCGCTGCACCATGCCCATACGCTGCAAGACGAGTTTGTCTATGTGCTCGAGGGGCATCCGACCCTGTACACCGATGCTGGTCCGCATCAGCTTGAGCCGGGTATGTGCGCGGGCTTCAAGGCAGGCACGGGGAACGCCCATCACCTGGCCAACGAGTCCGACCGGCCGGTGCTGTACCTCGAAGTTGGCGACCGCACTCGAGATGATTGCGCCGCCTACCCGGCTGACGACCTCATCGCGCTTGCAACGGCGGCCGGCTGGCAGTTCAGCCACAAGAGCGGCGCGCCGTATTGAAGTAAGGCGTGCGGCTAAGTTCTCTTCCGCACGGCGCCCACGGGCAGGTCGGACAGGCGCCGCATCGTGGCGCTGTCGAATAGTGCGGGATCCTTCAGATAATCCGTAAACATGTCGGTCGCGTCGTCGCCCCAGAAAACATGCGAATCGAACACGATGGATGGGACGCCGAAAACGTCGTCTTCAATCGCGCGCTGGAAGTTGGACTGAAGCGTTTGCCTGGGACCGGGATTGGCCAGGGCCGCCTCCACGTCGGTGATCTGCAGCCGTCGCGACAGCGCGTCAATGCCTTCCGCGGTATCCGCCGCCAGCCCGTCGCGCCAGATAAAGTTGAAGACCGTGTCGATTGAGGCTTTCGTACAGCCCGCGGCGACGCACAGCCGCAGCGACGGCAAGGGATTGA
>JANNWV010000106.1:0-2125 GCA_031408815.1 Gammaproteobacteria bacterium | reverse complement strand
TGCAACCCCGCCACCCTGCAGATGTTCGGCTGCACGCGCCAGCAGATCATCGGCCAGCCGCCGTATCGCTACTCGCCCGAGTTCCAGCCCGACGGCCGGCCGTCGCAGGACAAGGCGCTGGAAAAAATCGGCGCCGCCTTCCAGGGCCAGACCCAGCATTTCGAATGGCTGCACTGCCGTTATGACGGCACGCCTTTCGATGCGGAAGTCACCCTGAACGTGGTGGAGATCGCCGGCGAACCGCACCTGCTGGCGACCGTGCGCGACGCCAGCGAGCGCAAGCGCGCCGAGGCGGAGCTTGCGCTTTCGCGGCGCACGCTGATGGAACGCAATGACAGTCTGCGTCGCATCAACAGCCTGTCCACACAGTTGCACGGCGCGCTCGAGATAGAAGAGATCCTTGCCATTACCCTCGAGGCCCTGCGCGGCCTGACGCCCACGCCGCAAGTCGTGATTTGCCTGCAGGAAATGGACGGACGCGGGCTGCAGGTCGCCGCCAGCGAGGGCGCCAGCGAGGCCTTTTCCGTTGGCGCGGCCACGCCGCTCCCACAGGCCTTGCATGCACGTGCGCTGGCCGGGCAGCGTATCTACGTCAGCGCCAATTTCGAAGCAACTGAGACTGACGCCAACGCCGGCGCCGAGGTCGAAGCCGACACTCCGGCAGCCGCATTGGCCGAAGCCGGCATCCGGGCCGGCGTGGTCTTCGGGCTGCTGTATCGCGACGTGCCGCTGGGCAGCGTCGGCCTGCTGTACGACGCCCCCCGAAACTTCGGCGACATCGAACTCGAATCCTTCGTTGCGATCGGCAACACCGTCGCCTCCGCGCTGGCCAGCGCGCGGCACGTGGACGGCCTGGAATACCTCGCCCACCACGACAGCCTGACCGGCCTGCCCAATCGCATGTTCCTGCATCGCGAGTTCGAACGCCTGCTGGCCGCGCGCGGCGATGCGAATACAGACGGCGCGCTGTTGCTGCTCGACCTCGACCGCTTCAAGGAAATCAACGACACGCTCGGCCACCATGTCGGCGACTTGCTGCTGCAGCAGGTCGGTCCGCGCCTGCAGGAAGTGTTGGCCGGCGAGACCGCGATGCTGTGTCGCCTCGGCGGCGACGAATTCGCGCTGCTGCTGCCTAATGCCGGCGACCCGTCCCTGGCACGCGCCATCGCGCAACGCCTGCTGGACGCGCTGCGTCGGCCCTTCATGGTGGATTCCATGCAGCTGCTGGTGGATGGCAGCATCGGCATCGCCTTCCATCCCGGCGACGGCGAGGACAGCAACTCGTTGCTGCGCACCGCCGATGTCGCGATGTACGAGGCCAAGCGCAAGGGCGGCGGCATTGCCATCTACGACCGATCGCTGGATCAGAATTCGCCGGAACGGCTGAGCATGATCGCCGACCTCAACGAGGCGATCCGGCTGCGCCAGTTGTGCCTGCACTACCAGCCCAAACTGGACCTCAAGCGCGGCCGGCAAGTGGGCTTCGAGGCACTGGTGCGCTGGAACCATCCGCGCCTGGGCTTGCTGATGCCCGAAAGTTTCCTCGCCCAGGCCGAGTTGAGCGAGACCATCCATCCGTTGACCGACCTGATCCTTGAAATGGCCGTGATCCAGCTGCGCGCCTGGCGCGATGCCGGGCTGTCGAGCGGCATTTCGGTGAACCTGTCGGCGCGCAACCTGATGGACGACCGCTGCCTGCTGACCATTCGCCGCCTGCTGCACCAGTACCGCATCGAAGCGGGCGCGCTGGAAGTGGAGATCACCGAAACCGCCCTGATGCACGAGCCAGAACAAGTCGCCGCGCGACTCGACCGCATCGCCGCGCTCGGCGTCAGCATCTGCATCGACGATTACGGTACCGGTTATTCGTCACTGGGCTACCTGCACCGCCTGCCCATCCACGCACTGAAGATCGACCGCCTGTTCGTCACCGACATGCGCAACAGCGAGCACGACGCCATCATCGTGCGCTCCACCATCGCGCTGGCGCACAGCCTGGGCCTGATCGTGGTGGCCGAGGGCGTGGAAGACGGCGAAACGCTGGAAATGCTGGTGGGCATGGGCTGCGACCAGGTACAGGGTTACCATTTGTCCATGCCCTTGCCGCCGGAGCAACTTGCAATGT
>JANNWV010000105.1:0-13319 GCA_031408815.1 Gammaproteobacteria bacterium | reverse complement strand
CACGAAACCCGGCGGAGGCCCATAACCAGGCGCAGGCGCGTACCCGGGACCCGGATTCCAGCCCGGCTGGCCCGGCCCGGCGCCTTGCGGCCAAAGGGCCGGCGGGCCATAGGCCTCCGGGCCCGGCGCGCGGCGCGCACTGAGCAAACCGAAAAGCCGGTCGAGCACTTCGCTGCCGTCACCGGCCACGCCAGCGCCTCCGGGCATACCCGCGCCGCCAGCCATGCCACCCATCATGCCGCCGGCATCACCGCCGCCCATGCTGCCGAAACCAGTCTGGCCGTCGCTGAGCGTCGGCACCAGGTCGGGCGAATATTCATTGCCGCCGCCGCGTGGCGGACCGCCGGACGACCCACCACGAACCGGCGGCCGGCCCACGTAACCCGCCGACGAAAGCCGCGTGGTCATGCCCGAATAGAAAGAGGTAATGCGCGAGGCCAGCAGCGGTATCAGCCGCGCCATCAGCCAGTCGCGTTCTTCCGGCGTGCATTTGATCTGGCGCATGCCGCCGCGGATTCCCTCCACCCAGGCGGAGGGCCCGAGCGGATTGGGCACGTGCTCGTTGAAATTGGGCCCCGACATGGACGCCAGCTGGCGATCGAGCTCGTCCAGCGGACCACGGTCGTTGTAGGACACGTCGTTGACGAAGCGTTCGCTCAGCATCTGCTGCAGCTGTTCTTCTTCCGGCAGCAGGTCCAGGGTGCGCGGTGTTGCCCGGCGCTCGGGCACGCCTTCGAAGCGAAGGCGCCAACCTTCCGACAGCCGATGCTCGGTCTGGCTGATCAGCTTTTCCCAGTTGGCGCTGTCCTTGAAGGCTTCCGGCACTTCCTCATCGGCCACGGCGGTCGTCAGGACTTCAGACAGCAAGCTGCGAAGTTCCTTGAAGGCCTGGAGTCGGGTCTTCTCCATGGCGGACGCGGATGGGGGGATGATATTCATGCTCACGGCGTCCGCTAGAGTAGCAAGCCCACGCTTCATTCACAGTGTCGTGGCGCGAAGTTTCGAGCCGACTGATATGCTGGTCAAAACCCTTCAATGCGAGTAGTTGAAATGTCACGCATCATGAAAACTGTGCTTGCCATCGCGTTTCTCGCCCTGTTGGCTGCGTGTTCGTCCGGCCCGAAGAAACGGATCAACCCGCCGCGCGCCAGCATCCAGCAATTGGCCGTGCAAGCCGACGGCAGCTGGCAACTCAGCGTGCGACTGCAAAATTTCAGTTCGGTCAGCACGGCATTCTCGTCGGTGGACGCCAAATTAGTGATTGGCGGACAGGACGCAGGCCGCGTCATCCTGCAACCGGGCATCAGCATCGGCCCCGAATCGGCCGACGTGGTGGTCGCGCGGCTGACTCCGAGCCTGGGCGCCAAGCTGGTGGTTGCGTCCGCCATCGCATCGAGCCAATCCACTGCCTACTCGCTGTCGGGCACCATCGTCACCAGCGAACCCAAGGGCAACTATCCCTTCAACTACGACAGCACGCTCAATCCGGCACCCGGCTTGAACGGCGTGATGCGCTAAGGACCAACCATGATTGCCTACAAAGCCCCGCTGCAGGACATGCGCTTCGCCCTGTATGACGTGATCGGTGGTGAAGCCCTGTTCAAGAAACTGGCCATCGGCAATGCGCAACGCGACATCATGGATGCGGTGCTGGACGAAGGCGCGCGCTTTACCGAAACGGTGCTGTCGCCACTGAATCCCATTGGCGATCAAATCGGCTGCGTGCACGACAAGTCCACGGGCGCGGTTACGACACCGCCTGGTTTTCGCGATGCGTTTCTGAAGTTTGTTGATGGCGGGTGGTCCGGCCTGACTGCGCCCGAGTCGATGGGCGGGCAGGACATGCCCGAGACCCTCGGCGCGATCATCAAGGAAATGCTGGACGCATCCAACCTGGCCTGGAGCAACTATCCCCTGCTCTCGCACGGCGCCATCGAAGCCTTGAAGCACCACGGCGAACAATGGCAGAAGGATGTCTTCCTGAAGGCCATCATTGATGGCCGCTGGACCGGCACCATGTGCCTGACCGAACCGCACGCCGGTTCCGACCTGGGCATGTTGAAGACCCGCGCCGAACCTGCTGCTGACGATACTTATTCCATCACCGGCACCAAGATCTTCATCACCGGTGGCGAGCACGATTTCACCGACAACATCATCCACCTGGTGCTGGCACGCCTGCCCGATGCACCGGCGGGCACCAAGGGCATCTCCCTTTTCATCGTGCCGAAACTGAAAGTCGCGCGCGACGGCACCGTGGGCGAACGCAACGCAGTGCGCTGCGGTTCCATCGAACACAAGATGGGCATCCACGGCTCGTCCACCTGCGTGATGAATTTCGACGGCGCCCAGGGTTACCTCATCGGCAAGGCCAACAAGGGCCTGGCCGCGATGTTCACCATGATGAATACCGCGCGCCTCGCCGTGGGCCTGCAGGGCCTCGGCCTGATTGATCGCGCCTACCAGGGCGCGCTGGCGTATTCGAAGGACCGCGTGCAGGGCCGCTCGCTGTCGGGCGCGAAATTCCCCGACAAGCCGGCCGACCCGCTGGTGGTGCATCCCGATATCCGCCGCATGTTGCTTACCTGCAAGGCGCTGGGCGAAGGCTCGCGCGTGCTGGCGCTGCATGCCGCAACCATGGTGGACATCCTGGAACGATCGGTGGACGACGCCGAGCGCAAGGCCGCCGACGACATGCTCGGTTTCCTGACGCCCATCGTGAAGGGCATGCTGACCGAGTGGTCGGTGGAGTGCACCTACCACGCGCTGCAATGCTTCGGCGGCCACGGCTACGTGCGCGAATGGGGCATGGAACAACTCGCCCGCGACGCGCGCATCACCACCATCTACGAAGGCACCACTCAGATCCAGGCACTGGATTTGCTCGGCCGCAAGATCATGGTGCTGCAGGGCGCGGGCATGCGCCAGTTTTTGGGCATGATCCAGAAGTTCTGCGAAGAAAATATGACCAACCCGGACATGATCGAATTCATCCTGCCGCTGGCCGAAGTGACCAAGCAGTGGGGCGAGTTGACGATGGAAGTCGGGAAGAAGGCTTCCACCAATGCCGAGGAAATCGGCGCAGCGGCGGTGGACTACCTGTTCTACTCAGGCTATGTGGCGCTTGCTTACTGGTGGGCGCGGTCGGTGGCGACGGCGGAAGCTGGGAATCATGATGCTGCGTTCAAGCAGGGGAAGCGGGATACGGCGCGGTTTTATTTCGCTCGCATATTGCCGCGGGTGAATGTGCATGCGGCTGGGGTTAGGAGTGGGGTGCAGAGTCTGCCGAATCTTTAACCCGAGCGCGATGCTACAACGGGGGCCTTCAGAATTGGCAGCGATCGTCGCATGGTTTCGTGACAAGACCTTCGGAATAGAACTCCTTCCAAAGCGCACGCCAGTCGGGCTGGTTCCAAAAAGTGATATATGCGCTTATCTTCCCTGCCCTCGATGTGTAAAAGATTTTGACGTGTTCGAGGCACTTGCCTGTAGATCGCGAGCAATCAAAATTCAGCATGATCGACGGCGTGTCAGGGTTGGTGTTCAGCGAATAAGTCACGGGTGAACGCGCACTGCGGGCCAGCTCTTCCAAGAGTTCAGGCGCCCAAAAGCTCTGGATTTCGGCGTCCTCCGTGGGCAATGCCCCCGGCTCTACCGTGAACTCCCCTGTTATGGTGTGCCCGGAGTCATCGTTGAGTGCCTCACGCGCCTCGTCGTCGGATACCGTCAGCTTGAGCACCGTGGGCCTGTCGCCCGTCCGGATCGCCCCCAGAAACGCCGAGGTCTTGTCGAGCATCCTGGTTTCAATCGTATGCGGCGACGCACTCCAGAAGGACCAGAGCACGAATATTGCGGACCCGCCCGCCAGCGCTGCCCATAGACGTCCGTTCATGGCGTATTTCCTGGTTGCCGTTGCTGATCATTCCGCTAGAACCTTACCGCGCCCATTTCACGGACTTGCACATCGCCTGGAAGCACCCCTGACATAGGCTCCCCGGCGACAAGTCGGACCGAGGCCAATGTACGACACAATCGCGGCCTTCATCGCGGGGTAGCCGGCCCTACCACCCGCCCGTAGTCCGGTTGTCCCAAGTCCCCTCTCCCGCCGACCTGATACGATTCGCCGGTACTGCTGGAACAGGGAGGCGCAATGTCGCAGGGCCCAGGACTTCCAATCGACCGCCTGCGGGAATCGCTCGCGCAGTCGTACATCATCGACCGCGAATTGGGCCGGGGCGGCATGTCGGCGGTCTTCCTCGCGCAGGACTGCAAGCACGACCGCTCGGTCGCCATCAAGGTGCTGCATCCCGAACTCGCCGCCAGCCTGGGGCCCGACCGATTCCTGCAGGAGATCCGGCTCGCGGCTCGCCTCAATCATCCGCACATCCTGCCCCTGTTCGATTCGGGCAGCGTCGATGGACTTCTGTATTACGTGATGCCCTACGTGGAAGGCGAATCGCTGCGCGAGCGGCTCGATCGCGAGCAACATCTGTCGGTTGAAGAAGCCGTACGCCACGGCCAGGCCATCGCCTCCGCACTGGACTACGCCAGCCGCCAGGGCATCGTGCACCGGGACGTGAAACCCGAGAACGTGATGCTGTACGAAGGCGAGGCGATGGTGATGGACTTTGGCATCGCCAAGGCCGTCAGCGCCGCGGGCTCGGAGACGCTGACCCAGACCGGCATGATGGTCGGCACGCCCGCCTACGTCAGCCCGGAACAAGCCGCCGGCGAAACCAACCTGGACGGTCGCAGCGACCAGTACAGCCTGGGCTGCATGTTGTACGAAATGCTGTCCGGCGAACGGCCCTTCGTTGGCGCCACCGCGCAGGCAGTGATGGCCAAACGCTTCACCGAAACGGCGCGGCCGCTGCGCAATGTGCGCGCCGCCATCCCGGAAAATATCGAACGCGCCGTCGCCAAGGCGATGGAGACCAATCCCGACAAGCGCTTCACCACCACGGCGCAGTTCGGCCATGCGCTGTTGTCGGGCAACACGCACACGCCCAGCGACACGATGCTGTTGCCGACGCCCGTGGTGTCCGCCGCGAAGTCCGTGGCCGTGCTGCCGTTTGCGGACATGAGCGCCGACTCCGACCAGGCCTACTTCACCGATGGCATGGCCGAGGAAATCATCAACGCGCTGTCGAAGATCCAGGCGCTGCGCGTGGCCTCGCGCACCTCGTCTTTCGCCTTCAAGGGTCGTAACGAGGACATTGGCGAAATCGGCAAGAAGCTGAAAGTGTCCACGGTGCTGGAGGGCAGCGTGCGCAAGATGGGCAACAAGCTGCGCATCACTGCGCAGCTGGTGAACGTGGCCGACGGGTACCAGCTGTGGTCGGAACGCTTCGATCGCGAAATGGAAGACGTGTTTGCCATCCAGGACGAAATTTCCCAAGCCATCGCCAAGGCACTTCGGGTGGTGCTTAGCGATGACGAAAAGCGCCAGATCGAAAAACCGCGCGCGCTCAACATCGAGGCCTATGACTTCTACCTGCGCGGCATCCAGCACATGCACCAGCTGCGCCGCAAAAGCCTGGAATATGCGCGGCAGATGTTCCTGCGCGCCATCGAGATCGATTCGACCTATGCGCGCGCCTATGCGGGCGTGGCGAATTGCTATTCCCTGCTTTACAGCTTTTTCGACTCGCGCGAATTCAATATGCGCCAGGCAGACGCATCCAGCAGCAAGGCATTGGAACTGGAACCGGGATTGGCCGAGTCGCACCTTGCCCGTGGCGTGGCGCTGTCGCTGGCCAAGCGTTACGACGAAGCAAAGCAAGGGTTCGAGCAGGCCATGCGCCTGGACCCGAACTTGTTCGAGGCGCCCTACTGGTATTCGCAGATGCAATTGTCGCAAGGCAATTACGAGGAAGCGATTCGCCTTGGCGACCGCGCCAACCTGCTGCGCCCCGAAGACTACCAGTGCCTGTCTTTCGTCGGCCTGGCATTGAAGTCGCTAGGCCGGCATGAAGAAGCGCTTGGTTATTTCCGCCGGCAGTCAAAATTGATCGAAGCGCATCTGGAACAACATCCCGACGATGCGCGGGCCTGCATCATGGGTGCGAGTGCCAGCGCCAATGTCGGCGATGAAGAAAAGTCGGCTTACTACGCCGCGCGCGCGATGGCCGTGGACCCGGAAGACCCGATGGTGTTGTACAACGTGGCCTGTTCGTTCTCGATCCTGGGCAAGACGCGCGAGGCGCTGGACGCCTTGGAGAAGGCCGTGAACTTCGGCTGGGGCGACAAGGGCTGGCTGGAGCACGACAGCGACCTGGATCCACTGCGGCAAGATCCAAGATACATCGCGCTGGTTGGAGCGATGTAAATACACGCTTGCCGAAACACTATTTCGATACGGATCGACACAGCATGACTACGGCACCTGCACTCCCCATCGACAACCTGCGCAAGGCGCTGGAAGGCGCCTACACCATCAACCGCGAACTCGGGCGCGGTGGCATGTCGGCGGTGTTCCTGGCCGAGGACTGCAAGCATGGTCGCGCCGTCGCCATCAAGGTGCTGCATCCGGAATTGGCCGCGAGCGTGGGACCCGAAAGATTCTTGCAAGAGATCCGCCTCGCCGCGCGATTGAATCATCCGCACATCCTGGGCCTGCACGATTCCGGCAGCGTCGACGGCATGCTGTATTACGTGATGCCCTATGTGGAAGGCGAGTCGCTTCGCGAACGGCTGGACCGCGAGCAGCAGATGTCCATCGAGGAAGCGGTGCACCATGGCCGCGCGATTGCGTCGGCACTCGACTACGCCAACCGACAAGGCGTAGTGCATCGCGACGTGAAGCCCGAGAACGTGATGCTCTACGAAGGCGAGGCGATGGTGATGGACTTCGGCATCGCCAAGGCCATGAGCAATGTCGGTTCCGAAACGTTGACGCAAACCGGAATGATGGTCGGCACGCCGGCCTACGTAAGCCCCGAGCAGGCCGCGGGTGAAATGAACCTGGATGGCCGCAGCGACCAGTACAGCCTGGGCTGCATGCTGTATGAAATGCTAACCGGCGAGCGGCCCTTCAGCGCCGCTACGGCGCAGGCGGTAATGGCCAAGCGCTTCACTGAAACCGCCAAACCCATGCGCACCATTCGTGCCGCGGTGCCGGAGACCATCGAGCGCGCCGTTTCGAAAGCCATGGCCACGGATCCTTCCGGACGTTTCGCTACCACCGGCCAGTTCGGCCTGGCCCTGGCCTCGGGCAGCATGAGCACCCCCAGCGACACGATGGTGCTGCCCTCGCCCACCGTGTCCATGGCGAAATCGGTGGCGGTGCTGCCCTTCGCAAACATGAGCGCCGACCCGGAGAACGAATACTTCACCGACGGCATGGCCGAGGAGATCATCAACGCGCTGTCGAAGATCCAGGCGTTGCGCGTGGCTTCGCGCACGTCGTCGTTTTCATACAAGGGCAAGAACGAGCACATCGGCGAGATCGGCAAGAAGCTGAAGGTGTCCACGGTGCTGGAAGGCAGCGTGCGCAAGATGGGCAACAAGCTGCGCATCACGGCGCAGCTGGTGAACGTGGCGGATGGCTACCACCTGTGGTCGGAACGCTACGACCGCGAGATGGAGGATGTGTTCGCCATCCAGGACGAGATTTCGCAGGCTATCGTCACCGCGCTGCAAGTGATCCTTAGCGAAGACGAAAAGAAGCAGATCGAGAAGCCGCGCTCGGTTAATGTGGAGGCCTACGACTACTTCCTGCGCGGGCGGCAGCATTTCCATCAGTTGCGGCGGTCTTCTTTAGAAAGCGCGCGGCTGATGTTCAACAAGGCGATCGAGGTGGACCCGGCGTATGCGCTGGCGCATGCGGGCGTGGCTGACTGCTATTCGTTGCTTTACACCTACTTCGATGCGCGCGAGTTCAACCTACGCCAGGCCGATGCAGCGAGTAGCCGCGCCCTGGAATTGCAGCCGGATTTGGCCGAGGCGCATCTGGCGCGAGGCTTGGCCGTATCGCTATCCAAGCGCTTTGACGAAGCCGAACAGGAGTTTGAAAAGGCCATCGCATTGGGGCCGCAGTTGTTCGAGGCGTTTTACTGGTACGGCCAGGCGAAGTTGTCGCAGGGCAAGTTTGCCGAGGCGATCAAGCTGTTTGACCGCGCGGGCGCTTTGCGGCCGGAGGACTACCAGATTCCCAACTTCCAGGGCCTGGCGCTGAAGTCGCTGGGGCGGCATGAGGAAGCGATGGCGAGCTATCGCAAGCAGTTGCGCCTGGGCGAGCAGCATCTGGAACAGCATCCGGACGATTCCCGCGCCTGCATCATGGCGGCGAATGCGCACGCGAACATGCAGGATGCGGAGAAGAGTGCGCTTTATGCGGCGCGGGCGATTGCGATGGATCCGGAGGATCCGATGTTGCTTTATAACGTGGCGTGTTTGTATTCAGTGCTGGGGCGGACTGAGGATTGTTTGACGGCGTTGGAGCAGGCAGTGAACAAGGGCTGGGGCGATAAGGCGTGGCTGGAGCATGACAGTGATTTTGATGCTGTTAGGCAGGAGCCGCGGTATTTGGCTTTGATCAGAGCAATGTGATCTGTTCGCCTGACCCTTGCATACTCATGCTCCCAATTCGGAATGACTCGGACTGCGTAGCGAGCCATACGTCGACTTCATAATTCGCGCTTACTAGAGATGACTGAAATGGATCGATCCCGGGAGCTAGCTAAATTGGGACGAAAAGTGCAGACATTCGAGATAGATTAGCAGCGAGATACGCTCTGACGTGTATGAACGATTCGAGGCGAGACAAACTTTTAGCGAGCGCTTCGCGTTAGCTGCGCGAGCGCTGACCACCGACTCAATACTCAAACCTACAGGAAAGACCTAGGTTCGCGGCAAGCAAACTCGTTCCCGCTCCTGTATGGAATCAGTGTGGTCGAGCAAAAATTGCCGGCATACCCTGTTGCGCTGATGTGTCAATCAAATTGACCCCGCCCGAGACTATCTCGTAGCCGATGAAAACTTCTGCACAGTATCCATCTCGATGTTCTAGAAAGCACTTTATCGCATCGACTTGATCGCCGCCATCCCCTGGCAGTGTCACGTTCGAGGCTATTCCAATGGCGAGCGCCTTAGTTCTGATCTCGGGGCTTTCGAAGGCGTTGAGTAACGAGTCAATCCTCTGTTGCGGACTCAATTCACCCAGGCTTGCTTGAACGCCGATATGTACTACACCGCCAGATGAGTCTAGGAATGCACCAAAGGGGTAGAATTCGCCGTGAGCGTTCAGCATCTTCTTAGCGAAGAGGAGCAACTCGTTCAATAGGACTTCCGCTTGCAGTTTGGGGTTCATTCTTGTGGACCTAGATCATCACGTCGAACGATTGTTGATTTCTCGCTCATTGTGCCACTTACCTTCGTTTCCGTGCCAGTAATTACAACGTGCTCTCGCCCGGTAGCTTCGGCGTGCTCACGTTGCGCCCTCATCTGCGCACTGTCAGTCAATCGCTTGACGTCTTTGATCTCCCCAACTTGCGTCGCGGACTTGAAGTCGGGAATTGTTGTCCCTTTGGAGGTCAAGACCTTTTCAGTGTTCTTGATCTCGCCGATGTCCTTCAGAACGCGAACTTCCGCCACGACTCCACGAGCCATCGGAGCCATCACTCCAGGAATCGCCGCAGAGACTACGGATGCACCAAGGTCTGCACTGGTCTCACGCATCCCTTCCAATCCAACAGACTTTAGAGCTTCGTTCTGCGTCACTGCGCCGACAACGGTAGCGGCAGTGGCACCTAGAAATCGGCCCGCGTCGTAGACAATGAATCCAGCATCCACAAAGACGTCGATCGCGCGTCCATCAGGATCGGTGAACTTATATGGACTACTTGCTGCGTAGTCGAATCGATTGAAGTTCCAACCAGTCGACGTATCCGATGCCATCGGATCAACGCTGAGAAACCGCCCAATCTGCGCGTCGTAATACCGCTGCTGCATATAAGTCAGCCCAGTCGCCCGATCCATCACGTGCCCGGTGTATCCCGTCCCATTAACCCACGTCGCGCCGTATGCCTCGCCGTATGGCGCGTAGCTGTTCCGCTTCAGGATGTTGCGTGCCTGGTCGGTCTCGGCGACCGGGCTGCCGAGTGCGTCGGTGTGCTGGAATCGCACGCTTATCGTGCCGCCACCCCATTCAACAGATCGCGTAGCCACCTGGCTGTTGCCCAGGTAGATGTAGCTCACGTTCTGGTTGCGACGGGCCTCGGAGGTGTAGAGAACCTGGCCGCTCTGGCTGTAGATCCAGAACGTCATCCTGCCCTCAGAATCGGTAGTCTGGACTCGCCTACCCTGTCCGTCGTATCGATAGGTCTGAAGGCCAGTCACTTGGCTCATCCGATTGACGCTGTCGAATACGTAGGCCTGGCCGTTCTTGCTGGTCGTGTTTCCTCGCGTGTCGTAGCTCATCGCGAAGATGGCCAATCCGCCAGGGCTGGTGATGCTGGCCAGGCGATTGGCAGTGTCATAGTTGTAGCGGTATTGCCGGGCTCCCTGATCTGCGACGCGCAGGTTGTCCAGCGCGTCGTAGCCGTAGACCGCGTCTCCCCACTGCAGCGGCGACGACGCGGACTTCAATCGGTCCACACCGTCATAAGTCATCGTACGGCTCGTCAGGCCGGCCTGGGCGGCATCGATGATGCTCTTTACGTTTCCGTTCTGGTCGAAGGCATAGGTGTCGTCAAGCACCGTCACCGTGCCGGATCGTCCGCTGTATTGGTCGAGACTGCGAGTCGGCAGATTGCGGAGGTTCGGCTCCATCGTGTGTACGATTTCATTTCCGAACTTGAACTGGCGAATTGCGCCACTGGCGAAGTACGCTATTTCGCTCGCGTAGGTTGTGCCGGCAGTGGAAGCCACCCGTGTCGCGCGGCCCAGCGCGTCGGGCAGATAGGAAATCGTCTGGCCGTCTGGATAGGTCAGTGCCGCCAGCGTGCCATTTGCATCGTGGCCGTAGGCCAGTGAATAGAGCGTGCTGCCGTTGCTTGAGCTCTCGCTCGTGAGCAATCGACGCTTGTTGTAGTTGTAGCTGGTGGTGACGCTCAGGTTTCCAGGATTCTTGGCCTGCAACGTCTGGACCTGCCCATCCAGATAGTAAGTCGTCGCCAGATCGGCAGCACCGTCGGGAGTCAGGACCTGTCGGATACGGCTGAGCTTGTCGTATTGCCTGTAAGTCTTTTGGCTTTCCGCCACGCGCAAACGGTCGCAATCCGCCGAGAGCAGTGCCGTACCTTCGGCAACCCAGGTGACATTTCCGGCCGCGTCGTAATCGAGCAAGGTGGCGCCGGATTCCGGATTGATCGTCTTGCACAGCCGCTCGGAAGCGTCGTAGACGTAAACCCTGTCTGCACGTGCTGCAGCGACCGGGGCCGCGACCACGGTGTAGTTGACGGTCCCCGATGTAGTCACTGCGCCGCCGTTGTCAGTGGCGACTGCCTTGTACTGATAGGTGCCCGCCAGCACATTGGCCAGGGACATCGAGAATGGCGCGGAGGTGTCGGTGCCAAGCAATGCCGCGCCAGACCAGAATGAAACCGAAACGACGCTCCCACCTGTGTCCGCCGCAGTTGCGGCCAGACTGACGGAGGCGGGCGCGCTGGAAGAGCCATTGTTCGAGGGGGAAGTGAGTTGAACTGTAGGCGGCGAGTTCGTGCTCGAAACCGTCACGCTAACATTGGTCGAAGCCGCACCAAACCATGCGACCCCGTCCTGCACCATTCGCCACTGGAAGTTGTAGCTTCCGGCTGGCAATGGCGCCGTGACATTGAAATTGAAAGTTGCGTTCTGTCCGTTGGCGACGGATGTCGTCAGATTGACTCGGCCTGGCCCCCATAGCGTGTTGTCCGTCAGATTCTGGGAACCCAGGCGGAAGTTCTCCGCAATGGTCCACGTCTTGCTACCGGTATTGCGCAGCGTGACGCTGACTGCGTAACCCTGGCCCGCCGCCATGGTCGCCGGCGCGGACTGGGAGACGAATACGGCGTCCAGTGCGGGCAATGCGGGCGGATCGCCCGGGTCGCATTTCGTACAGATCCTCTGCGTGCTTCCGGGTCCGGGAGCGCCTCCGTTTCCTCCACCCGCCTGCGCCCACCCAAGGCTGGGGGCCGCGAGGGAGGCGAGGAGGAGAAGCGCAAAGAGAGTCCGACGCATCGCGTCAAATTCCCGGAAGGGCGAAACTGAGAATTTGACCTGCTGAAGCATTTTCTTCCCCTATCGGCCAGCAGCCACCATCAGGCGCCATCGGCAATGACTTTCTGTACCCGCCCAGGAATCAGGCGCGCATTCGATGAGTTGCTTTAGCCTGCAGGGCCCTGTCGGGTGATCTTCAGCGGCTTACCAAACAGGTCCCTCTCGATGATCGTTGTCACACCTTCGGGCGCCTCGATGAGAATGGGCGACTGCTCAGTGGGAACGTCGAATATCTGGAAGCTCGTCGTGGTCTGGAACTGGCGAGGATTGGTGATGCGCGTGCGAAATTGCGTCAGGTAGGTCGATGTCGTGATCAGCGCGCCTTGCTCGGAATCCTGGCTGACAGAACTGACTCTTCCGAGCTTGTCGTAGGTCGTCGTGATCCCAAGCAGCGAATCGTCCACCGACACCAACGTGTCCACCGGATATGAACTGAACACCTCCTTGCTGTTTTCGTCGTACCGCTTCACGACGAAACTCTTGCTCATCGCATTTCCCGTGTCTTCGGTGAGCATCAGCCGCGGACGCCAGAGCGCGTCATACAGCGTGCTGGTCCTTGCCGCACCGGTCTCGACTGTTTGCTTCCAGTGGCCGGCGGGCAGGCCGTAGGCGGCAGCAGAAAGTGCGAAGTTACGGCTGATCGGGTTCCAGGCCATGGAGTCAGCCGCCGGAAAATCCAGCCGAGTCATTCGTCCCATCGAATCGTAGGCGTAGCTCGTGCTGTCGCCCAGCTGATTCCTGACGGCGCGGATCTGTCCGAAATCATCGACAGTGGGAGACACGACTGTGGTGTCGGCGAACTCGATGCGCTGCGGGACGCCACGATGGTAATTGCCTATGCTGGTGATGTTGCCCAACGGATCGGTGATTGCAGAGAGCATCCCGCTTGCCGAGTAGGCGTACGTCGCCATCAGCACACCGAAGTTGTAGACGCGCTGTGGCAGGATCTTCGCGTCGTACTCGGTCTGGCTTGCGAGCTTCCCACCCTGCGTGACTTTCCAGGGTTGACCCAGCACCCACTGGCCGTCCGCAGGCCAATAAAGGGTCGTGTCGCTTCTACTGCCACCCAGGGAATTGAAGCGCTGCACTGTCTCGGGCTGGCCGAAGCGGTCAAAGCTGGT
>JANNWV010000104.1:0-11188 GCA_031408815.1 Gammaproteobacteria bacterium | reverse complement strand
CTCGAAGGTACTGGCCTCGGCTTCCACCCTGCAGGCCGACGTGAAGGAAGGCCTGAAGAACGGCAAGAATTCCGACGCAGCTTCAAAGGTCGGCAAGTTGATCGCCGAACGCGCCCTGGCCGCTGGCATCGAGAAGGTCGCATTCGACCGCTCGGGCTATCGCTACCACGGCCGCATCAAGGCATTGGCCGAAGCCGCCCGCGAAGGTGGCCTCAAGTTCTAAGTGCGACACGCTTGAAATGGGCGCTTTGGCGCCCATCAGTTCCATACAACTATAAGCGGCGAACGCCGTAAGCAAATAATCTCCAACAGGAAATCAAATCAATGAGCAGCAACGAACGCGATCGCAATCGCGGTGAGAGTGACGACGGCTTCATCGAGAAGCTGGTCGCCGTCAACCGTGTATCCAAGACCGTCAAGGGCGGCCGCCAGTTCACCTTCACCGCATTGACGGTAGTGGGCGACGGCGCCGGCAAGATCGGCTTTGGTTATGGCAAGGCCCGAGAAGTGCCGGTCGCCATCCAGAAGTCTATGGAAAAAGCCCGCAAGGCGATGATCAGCGTGGACCTCAACGAAGGCACCCTGTGGCACGCCGTGAAGGCCGGACATGGCGCCGCGCGCGTCTTCATGATGCCCGCCTCGGAAGGTACCGGCGTCATTGCTGGTGGCGCGATGCGCGCCGTGCTGGAAGCCGTCGGCGTGAAAAACGTTCTGGCCAAGGCCGTCGGTTCGCGTAACCCGATCAATCTGGTTCGTGCGACCTTCAAGGGCCTGACCGCAATGCAGTCCCCGAGCCACATCGCTGCCAAGCGCGGCAAGAAGCTCGAGGAGATCTACAATGCCTAATTCCCCGACCATCAAGGTCCGCTTGGTCAAGGGCCTGCGCGGCTGCCAAGCCCGCCACCGCCTGTCGGTGAAGGCACTCGGCCTGAGCAAAATCAACGATGTGCGTGAACTGAAGGATTCTCCCTCGGTCCGCGGTCTCATCAATCAGCTGCATTACCTGGTTCGCGTCGAATCCTGAGCGGCTCAAGGAAAATCATCATGAAATTGAATACTCTGAGTCCTGCTGACGGCGCCCGCGCCGAGCGCAAGCGCGTCGGTCGCGGCATTGGTTCGGGCCTGGGCAAGACTGCCGGCCGCGGCCACAAGGGTTCGTTCGCGCGCTCCGGCAAGGGCAAGATCAAGGCTGGCTTCGAAGGCGGCCAGATGCCGATGAAGAAGCGCATGCCGAAGGTTGGCTTCCGCTCGAAGCTCAAGCTCGACACTGCCGAAGTGCTGACCTACCAGCTCGAGAAGCTGGACATCACCGACATCGACTTCGCCGCGCTGCGCGCCGCCAAGCTGGTGCCGGCGAGTGCCAAGCAGGCCAAGATCGTCAAGAAGGGCGACCTGACCAAGAAGTTCGTGCTCAAGGGCGTGCTCGCAACTGCCGGTGCCAAGGCAGCTATCGAAGCCGCCGGCGGCAGCGTGGAGTAATACCTTGGCGCAGGCTAATACCGCAGCGGGTGCCCTGGGTGGGCTCGGGAAATTCACCGAGCTCCGCCAGAGGCTGTTGTTCGTGTTGTTGGCCCTGATCGTCTATCGCATCGGCAGCTTCATTCCGGTGCCGGGTGTCAATCCGCAGGCAATGTTGCAGCTGATGGAAAGCCAGAAAGGCACCATCGTGGACATGTTCAACATGTTCTCGGGCGGTGCCCTGAATCGCTTCAGTTTGTTTGCCTTGAACGTCGTGCCGTACATCTCGGCATCCATCATCGTGCAGCTGGCAGGCCAGATCTATGGTCCCTGGAAGGCGCTTCGCAATGAAGGCGAAAGCGGCCGCAGGAAGCTGACCCAGTACTCGCGCCTGTTCGCGGTCGTGCTCGCCGTCGTGCAGAGCTTCGGCATCGCGTCGGCCTTGCAGAAGCAGGGCGTCACCTACGACCAGGGCATCGGCTTCGTGCTGACCGCTGTGGTTGCGCTGACCACCGGCACCATCTTCCTGATGTGGTTGGGCGAGCAGATTACCGAGCGAGGCATCGGCAACGGCGTTTCCCTGATCATCTTCGCGGGCATCGTGTCCGGCCTGCCGAGTGCGGTCATCACCACCTTGCAACAGGTCAGCACTGGCGATATCGGCTTCATGTCCGTGCTGGTCATCCTGGTGCTGGTCCTGGGCGTCACCTTCTTCGTGGTGTTCATGGAGCGGGGGCTGCGCAAGATAACGGTCAACTACGCCCGTCGCCAAGGCGGCCGCCAGGGTTACATGAACCAGAGCTCGCACCTGCCGCTGAAGCTCAACATGGCTGGCGTGATCCCGCCGATCTTCGCCTCGTCCCTGATCCTGTTCCCGTCGACAATCTCGCAGTGGCTCAGCAGCGCCAACGCCAATGCCGAAGGCTGGCAGGGCATGCTGTCCCGCTCGCTGCAGTCGGTGGCCAACGCCCTGGCGCCGGCCCAGCCGCTGCACATGCTGCTTTATGGCGCGATGATCATCGGCTTCGCGTTCTTCTACACCGCCCTGGTATTCAACTCCCAGGAAACGGCCGAAAATCTCAAGAAGTCAGGCGCGCTGATTCCGGGCATCCGCCCGGGCAAGGCGACCGGCGAATACATCGATGGCGTGATGACGCGGCTGACCCTGATTGGCGCCCTGTACCTGGTGCTGGTCTGCCTGCTGCCCGAAGTGCTTCGCGCCTGGCTCAATGTTCCGTTCTACTTCGGTGGCACGTCCTTGCTGATCGTGGTGGTCGTGGTCATGGACTTCACAGCCCAGATCCAGGCCCACCTCATGTCGCACCAGTACGAAGGCCTGATGAAGAAGGCGAATTTGAAAGGCGGTTCCCGCGGCGGTTTCGCTCGCGGCTGAACCACAAGCTGGGCGGCCCGGGCGGCGCTTCGCGCACGGGTTGGTTGACGTTGGTCCCTGTGCTTGAGTAGCGCGGGGCTGGTCCAGGTCTCAGCAATGGGACAAGGCCCTGGACGACAACCTCTCGCCGGAGCATGGGCACACTCCCCATGCCGGGTTCCGGCGGCTTAGGCCGCCGGGGCTTCCGAATAACCCGAAGCCTTGCTATAATTCTCGATTCACTGCGCTAAAATTTAGTTTGGAGATCGCCTCATGGCGCGCATTGCAGGTGTCAACCTGCCTGTCCAGAAACATGTCTGGGTCGGCTTGCAGAGTATTTTCGGTATCGGCCGTACTCGGTCGAAGCAACTGTGTGACGTGGTTGGGGTAGCCCATTCCACCAAGATCCGCGACCTCACCGAAGCCCAGGTAGATCAGCTTCGTTCGGAAGTGGCCAAGTACGTGGTCGAAGGCGATCTGCGTCGCGAGGTGGGTATCTCCATCAAGCGCCTGATGGACCTTGGCTGCTATCGCGGCCTGCGCCACCGTCGCGGCTTGCCGCTGCGTGGCCAGCGCACCCGTACCAACGCCCGCACCCGCAAGGGTCCGCGCAAAGCCATCAAAAAGTAAGGGATAGCGCCTAATGGCCAAGCCTGCAGCCAAAGTAAAGAAGAAGATCAAGCGCATCGTCACCGACGGTATCGCGCATGTCCACGCTTCTTTCAACAACACCATCGTGACGATCACCGATCGTCAGGGTAACGCCCTTTCCTGGGCAACTTCGGGCGGCGCGGGTTTCCGCGGTTCCCGCAAGTCCACGCCGTTCGCTGCACAGGTTGCCGCTGAAAAAGCCGGCAAGGCTGCGCTCGATTACGGGGTGAAGACCCTGGAAGTGCGCATCAAGGGCCCGGGTCCGGGTCGGGAGTCCGCCGTGCGTTCGTTGAACGCCGTCGGTTACAAGATCATGAACATCATCGACGTGACCCCGATCCCGCACAACGGGTGCCGGCCGCCGAAAAAGCGCCGCGTCTAAGGGCTAGGAATTAAACATGGCACGATATACCGGTCCCACCTGTAAGCTCGCTCGTCGCGAAGGCGCTGATCTCAGCCTCAAGAGCCCCGCGCGCGCAATCGATTCAAAGTGCAAGCTCGAGCAGAAACCGGGCCAGCACGGCCCCGTCGCCCGCAAGGGCAAGCTGTCCGACTACGCCACCCAGCTTCGCGAGAAGCAGAAGGTCAAGCGTATCTACGGATTGCTCGAGCGCCAGTTCCGCGGCTATTACACCAAGGCTGCCCGTCGCAAGGGCAACACCGGTGAGTCGCTCCTGCAGATGCTCGAGCAGCGCCTGGACAACGTCGTGTACCGCATGGGTTTCGCGGTCACCCGTCCCCAGGCCCGCCAGCTGGTTTCGCACAAGGGCGTCCTGGTCAACGGCAAAGTCGTCAACCTGGCTTCCTATCAAGTGAAGGCCGGCGACAACATCCAGTTGTCCGAGCGCGCGCAAAAGCACCTCAACGTTACCGAGGCGCTCACCCTTTCCCAGCAGATGGATCTGATTCCGGGCTGGTGCGAGGTCGATGCGAAGAAGTTCTCCGGCGTGTTCAAGTCGGTTCCCGATCGCGCCGACCTGCCTTCCGACATCAACGAAGCGCTGATCGTCGAGTTGTACTCGAAGTAATTCTTCAGGAGTGTCACTGTCCATGACGGTTTCCGCACACCAGGTGCTGCGTCCCCGCGGCCCGAACATTGAACGCCTCGGCGCCAACCGCGCCAAGGTCGTGATCGAACCCCTCGAGCGCGGCTACGGCCACACGCTCGGCAACGCGCTGCGTCGCGTTCTCTTGTCGTCCATCCCCGGCTTTGCCATCACGGAAGTCGAGATTGACGGCGTGCTGCACGAATACACCACGGTCGAAGGCTTGCAGGAAGACGTGCTTGAAGTTCTCTTGAACCTCAAGGATGTCGCCATCCGCATGCACACTGCCGAACACACCACCCTGACCTTGCAGACCAAGGGCCCGGGTATCGTGACGGCAGCTGACATCAAGGTTGACCACAACGTCGAGATCCTCAATCCCGACCACGTGATCTGCACACTGACCAAGGACACGGCGCTGAACATGCGCCTGAAGATCGAGCGCGGCTTCGGCTACCAGCCGGCGACTGCGCGTCGTCGTCCGGACGAAGAAACCCGCACCATTGGTCGCCTGATGCTCGACGCCAGCTTCTCGCCGGTCCGTCGCGTTGCCTACGTGGTTGAAGCTGCGCGTGTGGAACAGCGTACGGACCTGGACAAGCTTGTTCTGGACATCGAGACCAACGGCACGATCGATGCAGAAGATGCCATCCGCACGGCGGCTGACATCCTCACCGACCAGCTGTCGGTGTTCGGTGACTTCACCCAGCGCGAGCGTGGCCCGTCGAAGCCTTCGGTTGCCGGCGTTGATCCTGTGCTGCTGCGTCCGATCGACGACCTGGAGCTGACCGTTCGTTCGGCCAACTGCCTGAAGGCCGAGAACATCTATTACATCGGTGACCTGATCCAGCGTACCGAGGTCGAGCTGCTCAAGACCCCGAATCTGGGCAAGAAGTCGCTGACGGAAATCAAGGAAGTGTTGGCCCAGCGTGGTCTTTCACTCGGCATGAAGCTGGAGAACTGGCCGCCGGCCGGCTTGCAGCAGGGCATGATGGGCTGAGAAGCCTCGTTGTCTATCAAGAAGTAGAATTTAGGAAGCACGACCATGCGCCACAGAAAATCCGGCCGTAAATTCAGCCGCACCAGTGCCCACCGCGAAGTGATGTTCGTCAATATGGCGGCGTCCTTGATCAAGCACGAACTGATCCGCACCACCTTGCCCAAAGCCAAGGAACTGCGCCGCGTCGCCGAACCGCTGATCACCATCGGTAAAATCGATGGCGTCGCCAATCGTCGTCTCGCCATGTCGCGCCTGCGTGACAAGGATGCGGTCGGCAAGTTGTTCGTCGAGCTCGGTCCGCGTTACAAGGCGCGCCCGGGTGGTTACCTGCGCATCCTCAAGGCCGGCTTCCGTCCGGGCGACAACGCCCCGATGGCCTATGTCGAGCTCGTGGATCGCCCGCAAACCACGGTCGCAACCGCCGAGTAAGCAGCCGCAGCAAGTAGTCCAGGAACCCCGGCCTCGCGCCGGGGTTTTTGTTTGTGCCGCCAGCGACGGCTACCGAAACTTATCGTGCTGCGTTATGGTCAAGGCTGAACAACGTATTTCCTCCGATCCAGGTAGCGCATGAACCTCAATCCTTTCTCCTGGCCGTTCCGGTCCCAGTTCCTGTTCGGCTTCGCTGCCTGTGCGGGCCTGTTGGCTTATGCCGTTTTTGCCCAGTACGGCCAACTGTTCGAGCCGTGCCCGCTGTGCATCTTCCAGCGCGTTGCCATGGCCGCAACGGCCATCGTGGCCCTGATAGGCGCGCTGCACTCTCCCCGGTCCGCAGGCGCTCGTCGGGCCTATGGCTTGCTGGCATTCCTGGCTGCCGGCACGGGTGCCGCCATCGCCGGGCGCCATGTCTGGCTCCAGCACCTGCCTCCCGATCAGGTGCCTGCCTGCGGACCGGGCCTGTCCTACATGGTCGAATCCATGCCCAGCTACCTGGACGTGGTGAAGAAGGTGCTCCAGGGCTCCGGCGAGTGCGCCAAGGTTGACTGGACGTTCGCCGGATTCTCGATGCCGGAATGGACGCTGCTTTGTTTCGTACTGCTGGCCGTTGGCGCGCTTGTCGCCGGCTTCCGCAAGCGATAGGTGGATTACTCCACTTCGACGGCCCATGAATACGGGCTGTAACATCACCAAAACCCGAGCAAACGAAAGATTCATGATGAACGCGACCGACCGACCCATGCAGCCCGTTTCCGTTCCCGCCGGATGGAGCCCTGACAGCTGGCGCGGGCATCCCGCCACGCAGCAGCCGCAGTACCCCGATGCAGCCGCCCTGGCGGCCGTGCAGGCCGAACTCGGCGTATTGCCCCCGCTGGTGACATCGTGGGAGATCCTCGCGCTCAAGAAGCAGATCGCCGAAGCGCAGGAAGGCAAGCGCTTCCTGCTGCAGGGCGGAGATTGCGCGGAGAGTTTCAGCGATTGCGAATCGGGCCTGATTTCGAACCGCCTGAAAGTGCTCCTGCAGATGAGCCTCGTGTTGCTGCACGGGTTGCGTTTGCCCGTCGTACGGGTGGGACGATTCGCCGGGCAGTATGCCAAGCCGCGTTCGACCGATACCGAGACACGAGGTGATGTAACGCTGCCGAGCTATCGCGGCGATTTCATCAACCAGCCTGATTTCAGCGTCGAAGCACGCACCGCCGATCCGCGCCGCATGGTGAAAGGCCATGCGCGTTCGGCGATGACGATGAACTTCGTTCGCGCCTTGATCGACGGCGGATTCGCCGACCTGCATCACCCGGAGTATTGGGATCTGGGATGGGTGAGCCACTCGCCCTTGTCCGAGGAATACCACCGGATGGTGGCTGCTGTTGCCGATGCGGTCCGCTTCATGGAAACCATTTCCGGCGAATCGCTGCACAACCTCAATCGCGCCGATTTCTACACATCGCACGAAGCCTTGCTGCTGCCGTACGAAGAAGCACTGACTCGCCAGGTGCCGCGCCAGTGGGGTTGGTTCAACCTGAGCACGCACTTCCCGTGGATTGGCATGCGGACCGCCGCGCTCGACGGCGCGCACGTGGAATATTTCCGCGGGCTGCGCAATCCGGTGGCAGTGAAGATCGGTCCATCGGTCAATGCCGACCAGCTGTTGCGACTTGCCGACGTGCTCAACCCCGACAACGAACCAGGCCGCCTGAGCTTCATCCAGCGCATGGGTGCCGGCAAGGTGGAAGAGAAGTTGCCGTCGCTGGTCCAGGCCGTGCAGCGCGAGGGCAAGCGGGTGCTGTGGATCTGCGATCCGATGCATGGCAACACCGAGTCGACGTCGAACGGCTTCAAGACCCGCCGGTTTGAGAATATCCAGGCCGAGCTCGACCGCAGTTTCGATATCCATGCCGGGCTGGGCTCACGCCTGGGTGGCGTGCACCTGGAACTGACCGGTGAGAACGTGACCGAGTGTCTGGGCGGCGCACGGGAGCTGACCGAGACGGATCTGGAGCGCGCCTATCGGTCGACGGTGGACCCGCGTCTCAATTACGAGCAGTCGCTGGAGATCGCCATGCTGATCGTCCGCAAGCAGTCCGGATTGGCCCGCCCCAGGCAGGCGTGACCCTGGCGGTGCGGAGTTGATCCGCATCGCCCTCATCGGGTACTGAGGTGGATCAGGGGGCGAGCGTCGCCCGGTATTGCGGCGGCTTGCGCGCCTTGGTCGCTTGCTCGAAGGCGTAGGCGAAGCCGAGCAATTCCGGTTCGCTGTAGGCGCGGCCCATGAAGGCCAGGCCGATCGGCAGCTCGCGCACGTCACCCATGGGCACCGTGATGCTCGGCGTACCTGCGACGGCGGCGACGCCATAACCAGCACCGACGAAATGATCGGCAAGCACCGGATCGGTTGGCCAGGCGGGTGACATGCTCGGCGCGATTAGCGCATCGAGTTTGTTCTTGTCGAGCACGGCAACCAAGCCTTCCTTGCCGGCGAGACGGCGCGCGTCGCTGCGAGCCTTGATGTAGGCCGGGTCGGTGAGCGGCCCCTTGGACTGTGCCAGCTCGAAGATCTCCTGGCCGAAGATTGGCATCGCCTTGTCGGCATTGGCTTTGTTCCAGGCGATCAGCGCCTCAAGCGAAGCATGCGGCGAGCCGGCGTTCTTCAGGTAGGCGTTCAGCCCATCCTTGAATTCGTACAGCAGCACTTCGTACTCGGGTGCATTCCACTTGTCGTAGGTGTCGATCTTCACGTCGATAACTTCGGCGCCAGCCGATTTCAGCGCCGCGATGGATTTTTCGGTCGCCGCGTCCACGTCCGGGTGGTATCCCATCGTTTGCCGCAACAGGCCGAAGCGCTTGCCTTTCAGGCTGTCGGCCTTGAGGAATGCGCTGTAGTCCTCGGGAACATTTCCGGCGGCGGCATGCCCGGCCGGATCTGCCTCGTCCACGCCGGCAAGCGCATTGAGAAGCATCGCCACGTCGGCGACATTGCGGCCCATCGGGCCCGCAGTGTCCTGGCTGATCGAAATCGGAATGATGCCATTGCGGCTGACGAGGCCGACGGTGGGCTTCAGGCCAACCAGGCCGCTGACCGATGCGGGGCAGATGATGCTGCCGTCGGTCTCGGTGCCGACGCCGATGCTTGCCAGGCTCGCGGCAATGGCCGTGCCGGTGCCGGCACTGGAGCCGCAGGGATTGCGATCGAGCACGTAGGCGTTGCGCGTCTGTCCACCCCGCGAGCTCCAGCCAGACGTGGATCGCGTGGAACGGAAATTCGCCCACTCGCTCAGGTTGGTCTTGCCCAGGATGATGGCGCCGGCAGCGCGAAGCCGCGCGACGATGAAGGCGTCTTTCGTCGGCCTGTTGTCGGCCAGCGCGAGCGAGCCGGCAGAGTTGGCCATGCCGACGGCATCGATGTTGTCCTTCAACAGCACCGGGATGCCGTGCAGCGGGCCACGAACCTTGCCGGCCTTTCGCTCGGCATCCATCGCGTCGGCTTCCTTCAGCGCATCGGGATTCAATTCGATCACCGAGTTGAGCGTAGGTCCGGTCTTGTCCACGGACGCGATGCGATCGAGGTAGGCCTGGGTCAGCGCGCGTGAGGTGAGTTCACCCGCTTCGAGCTTCTTGCGGGCATCAGTGGCGCTCAGTTCGGCGACATCCAGGACAGGCAAGGTGCCGGCACCCGGCGTGGCCGGTGGCGGGGTCGGCGCCGGTTTGCAGGCGGCAAGGACGGAGAGGGCGAGCAACAAGACCAGGCGGCGCATGCGAATTCCCCTGTAACGGCGATGGAAGCGACGGCAAGAAAAAGGCCCGGTGGCGTCAAGCGCCATCGGGCCTTTCAAGTATTGCGCTTCGTTGCTGACGCCGCAATCAACGGCGCGTGACGATCAGCCGCCGGCCTTCAACCGCCCGCCTTCAACCACGATTGGACTTCTTGCGCTCGTTTTCGGTGCGGTCCTTCTTGCGAAGGCGGATCGCGACCGGGGTGACTTCCACCAACTCGTCGTCCTCGATGAATTCCAGCGCCTGCTCGAGCGACATCTTGATCGGCGGGATCAGGCCTTCATCATCGTCCTTGCCCGAGGCGCGGAAGTTGGTGAGCTGCTTGGCGCGCAGGGCATTGACGGTCAGGTCGTTGTCCTTGGAATGGATGCCGACGATCTGGCCTTCGTAGATTTCCTCGCCCGGGTCGATCATCAGGCGGCCGCGCTCCTGCATCATCATTTGCGCGTACGGCGGGGACGGGCCGGTGCCGTTGCTGATCATCACGCCGTTCTGGCGTTCGGCGATGGCGCCTTCCGAGCGCGGACCAAAATGGTCGAACACGTGGAACAGCAGTCCGGTGCCCGCGGTGATCGTGCGGAACTCGGTCTGGAAACCGATCAGGCCGCGTGCCGGGATCATGAAGTCGATGCGGACGCGTCCCTTGCCATCGGGCTCCATGTTGGTGAGCTGCGCGCGGCGCTCGCCCAGGCGCTGCATGACGCCGCCCTGGTACTGCTCTTCAAGGTCCACGACCAAGGCTTCGATCGGTTCCATCTTCTGGCCGTCGATCACCTTCACGATGACTTCCGGACGCGACACTGCCAGCTCGTAGCCTTCGCGACGCATGGTTTCGATCAGGATCGACAAATGCAATTCGCCGCGGCCGCTGACCTTGAACTTGTCGGCGTCGTCGGTTTCTTCAACCTTCAGCGCGACGTTGTGCATGGCTTCGCGCATCAGGCGATCGCGCAACTGGCGCGAGGTAAGGAACTTGCCGCCACTGCGATCCTTGACGCCGGCGAACGGGGAATTGTTCACCTGGAAGGTCATGCTGATGGTCGGTTCGTCCACGGTAAGCACCGGCAACTGCTCGGGCTTGTCGACGGCGCAGATGGTGTCGGAGATGCCGAGGTTTTCGATGCCGGAGATGGCGATGATGTCGCCTGCGTTGGCTTCTTCAACTTCCAGGCGTTCCAGGCCCAGGAAGCCCATGACCTGCATGACCTTGCCCTGGCGAGTCTTGCCTTCGCGATCGACGATGGAGACCTGGGTGTTGGGCTTGATGCGACCGCGCTGCACGCGACCGATGCCGATGATGCCGACATAGTTGCTGTAGCTGAGCGAGGTGACGCGCATCTGGAACGGGCCTTCCATGTCCACCGGCGGCGGCGGCACGTGGTCGACGATGGCCTGGAACAAGGGGGTCATGTCGCCGCTGCGCACGTCAGGCTCGAGGCCGGCGTAGCCCTG
>JANNWV010000103.1:0-3877 GCA_031408815.1 Gammaproteobacteria bacterium | reverse complement strand
TTTCCGCACCAGGGCTTCGACGAAGCCGACATCGCCGAATACAACGCCCAGACGCATTGGGAATACGAGCGCATCCGCGACTTCCTGGTGCTGCATTACAAGGCGACCATCCGCGACGATTCCGAGTTCTGGAATTACTGCCGCACCATGCCGGTGCCCGACACGCTGCAGCGCAAGCTCGACCTGTTCCGCAGCAATGGCCGCATCCAGCGTGATGGCCTGGAATTGTTCGCCGACCCCAGCTGGCTGCAGGTGATGATTGGCCAGCGCATCATGCCCCAGGCCTACCATCCGTTCGCCGACCTGCGGCCGGAGGCCGAAGTCGAAACCTACGTGAAGCACATCGAGCAAGTCATCGCCAAGTGCGTGCGGGTGATGCCGACCCAGGCCGATTACATCGCCAAGCACTGCGCCGCCGCGGGTACGTGAGTTCGTTGCTGCTCGCGCTCGGGATGGTTTTCACCTGGCCCGAGGGCAAGCGCGCCGCGGTCAGCCTGGCCTACGACGACGCCATCAATTCGCAACTCGACAATGCCCTTCCCGCGCTCGACAAACATGGACTGAAAGCAAGCTTCTACCTCACGCTGTCCAGCGAGACCCTCGCCAAACGCCTGCCCGAGTGGCGCGCCGCCGCAGCAAACGGGCATGAATTGGGAAACCATACTTTGTTCCACCAGTGTTCGCGCAGCGCGCCGGGCCGCGAATGGGTGACGCCCGAAAATGACCTCGACCACATCAGCGCCGCGCAACTGGCGGCGCAGATCCGCGTGGGCAACGCGATGCTGCACGCCATCGATGGCAAGACAACGCGTACCTTCACCGCGCCCTGCGGCGACCTGAAAGCCGCAGGAGAACCTTACCTGCCATGGGTGAAGGCAGAGTTCGTGGCCATCAAGTCCGGCGACGGTGGCGTCGTCCCCGACATGCAGGCGCTCGATCCGCATGTCGTCGGCGTGTGGGCGCCCAGCGAGGTTACCGGCGCGCAGTTGATTGCCCGCGTGGACGAAGCCATCGAGCGCGGCACGATGGTTAACTTCACTTTCCATGGCATCGGCGGGGACTACCTGACGGTATCCACCGAGGCCCACGATCAATTGCTCGACTACCTGGCCACACATCGCGACGTGGTCTGGACCGACACCTTCATCAACATCATGAAGTACGTGAAATCCACACGGTTGGAGCCGACGAGCTCCCAAATAAATACCGATTAATAGCCAGGGGAAGGGCATGAAGCTGTCGCTGCTGGACACATCGATTGTCGTCATCTATCTGATCGGGATCTTCGCCCTCGCGCAGTGGGTGTCGCGCGAGAAGGCGGGCCACGAGAAGACGGCCGAAGACTACTTCCTGGCCGGCAAGGCCTTGCCCTGGTGGGCGGTCGGCGCCTCGCTGATCGCTGCCAATATTTCCGCCGAGCAGATCATCGGCATGTCCGGCTCGGGTTATGCCATCGGCCTGGCGATCGCCTCCTATGAGTGGATGGCGGCGTTCACGCTGCTGATCGTCGGCAAGTTCTTCCTGCCGATCTTCCTCAAGAACGGCATCTACACGATGCCGCAGTTCCTCGAGCAGCGTTACGGCACCCGCATCCGCACCCTGATGGCCGTGTTCTGGCTGGGACTCTATGTCTTCGTCAACCTCACCTCCATCCTCTGGCTCGGAGCCATCGCCGTATCGCAGGTGACCGGCATGGGCCAGATGCCGGCGCTGGTGATGATCGCGGTATTCGCCCTGCTGTATCAGCTATATGGCGGTCTCAAGGCGGTGGCGCTCACCGACATCGTGCAGGTTGCGCTGCTCGTCCTCGGTGGCCTCGTGTTGTCATGGGTCATGCTCAACCGCGTCAGCGGCGACACGGGAATGGTCGCCGGTTTCATGCACTTGTGGCGCGAGCATCCCCAGCACTTCCAGATGATCCTGACGCCGGACAATCCCTTCTACAAGGACCTGCCCGGGCTTAGCGTCCTGCTCGGCGGCATGTGGATCATGAATCTCAGCTACTGGGGCTTCAACCAGTACATCATCCAGCGCGCGCTGGCGGCCAAGGACATCAACGAGGCGCAGAAGGGCATCGTGTTCGCGGCGTTCCTGAAGATGCTGATGCCGATCGTGGTGGTGTTGCCGGGCATCGCCGCCCTGGCGCTGGCGCCGGGACTGGAAAAACCGGACCAGGCTTATCCGACGATGATGGCGCTGCTTCCGACCGGCCTCCTCGGGCTGGTCTTTGCCGCTTTGATCGCGGCCATCGTTGCCTCGCTGGCGTCCAAGATCAATTCGATCGCCACCATTTTCACGCTGGATGTTTACGCCAAGTTCGGCGGCGGCGCGCACCAGCCCACCCAGCAGAAGCTGGTGCGGGTAGGGCGCATTGCCGCGGGATCGGCAGTGGTGATCGCAGTATTGAGCGCGAGGCCGCTGCTTGGCAGCTTTGACCAGGCGTTCCAGTACATCCAGGAGTACACCGGATTCTTCACGCCGGGAATCGTGGTCATCTTCGTGCTGGGCCTGTTCTGGAAACGCGCGAACGAGGCCGGGGCGCTGGCCGGTGCACTGGGTTCGTTCGTGCTCTCGCTGGTGTTGAAACTGGCCTGGCCCGAACTGCCGTTCATCGATCGCGTAGGCCTGGTGTTCCTGCTGGCGCTGGCGCTTTCGGTGATCGTATCGCTGCTGTCCAAACCGAGCTTCGAACGGGATCATGCGCATTCCCACGCGCATGGCGTGAGCTTCGCCACGTCATCGACCTTCAATATGGCGGCGCTGGGCGCGGTCGCAACGCTGACGGCCCTGTACTCAACCTTTTGGTAGGCAACGCGCTGAATCGCGGGCGCGGCCGGGCTGGCCGCATCTTTCGCTTCGTCACGTTGCCTTGACCGAGCAAGTCGCGGAATCCGCAACATGGTCGCCGAGCCCTATTGGATCAACGAGGTCTTGTCGTTCTGGTTCGACGAACTGGACGAGGCTGACTGGTTTTCGGGCGACCCGCGCGTGGACGCGGAGATCCGCCTGCGCTTCCTCGCCATGCATCTGCAACTGGTCGCCACCGATGCCGCCGGCATCCAGGAACCGCGCGCGCTGCTGGCCGCCGTGATCGTGCTTGACCAGTTTTCTCGCAACCTGTTCCGCGCTGATCCGCGCGCCTACGCGTCCGACCCGATCGCGCGGCGGCTGGCCAGGCACGCCATCGATGCCGGTGTCGACCAGGCCCTGCCGCCGCGGCAGCGCTTGTTCCTGTACCTGCCCTTCGAGCACAGCGAGGACGCCGGGCACCAGGCGATGGCGCTGCGGCTCATCAGCAGCCTCGACAACGCCGGATGGACCCGCTACGCGCAGCTGCACAAGGACCTGATCGACAAGTTCGGGCGCTTCCCGGGGCGCAATGTCGCGCTGGGGCGGCAATCCACGCCGGCCGAGGTGGCAGCACTGCAAGGTCCAAACGCCAGTTTTTAAGCGCTTTGCATGAAGGTGGGCCAACCGCGGCAGCGGTTTAGAGTGGCGCCGGCGATAAGGGGTGTAGCCTCCCGAAGTGGGTTTCCACACCCGATTCAGGAGAATCGTCATGGCTGGTACCGAAAAGAAGGTTGAAAACGCAGCACCGGCGACTGCCGCCAAGGCAGTGAATGTTGGACCGGAGCGCGGCAACAACGCCTTCCCCGCCAGCAACAAGAAAAAGCCCAACCACAGCAGCCGCGGTGGTGGTGGTCCGGCCGGCGACGGCGGACGTTGGGCCGGCACTGCCAAGAAGAGCTAGGCAACAAAAAGACCGCATCTTTCAAGGTGCGGTCTGGTCATGCGGCGACCTGTTTTATTTTTTCAGCGACGCAATGTCGATCACGAAACGGTATTTGACGTCGCCCTTCAGCATCCGCTCGTAAGC
>JANNWV010000102.1:0-38259 GCA_031408815.1 Gammaproteobacteria bacterium | reverse complement strand
GCAGATCGCCATCAAGATCTATGGCGAGAAGTTGCCGACGCTCTATGAGCTTGGACTGCAGGCCCAGGGCATCGTGCAATCCGTGCCGGGTGCGGTGGATGTCAATCTCGAACAGCAGATCAGCGTACCCCAGGTCACCATCACCATTGATCGGGACAAGGCAGCCCGCTATGGCATAAATGTCGGCGAGGTCACCGATGACATACAGACCGCGCTTAATGGCGATACGGTGTCCACCGTGCTCGAGGGCAGTCGTAGTTTCGATCTGACCTTGCGCCTGCAGGACGACTCGCGCAGCACCGTGGACGCCATCCGCGAGATTTTGGTCGATGCGCCGGCGCTCAATCCGCCGGAGGGCGGCAAGATTCCGTTGCGCCAGGTGGCCGACATCCAGGTCCAGGATGAGCCGTATGCGATCAGTCGCGAGAATGTGCATCGGGTGATCGTGCTGGGCTTCAACGTGCAGGGCCGCGACCTCAGTTCTGTAATCGCCGATACCCAGAAGCAGGTGGCCGCCAAGCTCAAGTTGCCACCGGGCTATTACATCGAATATGGCGGCCAATTCGAAAGCCAACGGCAAGCCAACCGCACCTTGTTCGGCCTGGGCGCGCTGTCGCTGTTTGGCGCCTTGTTGCTGCTCTACAAAGCGTTCGGTACGTTCCGGGAGGCATTGATCGTGCTGTTCAACCTGCCGCTGGCACTGATTGGCGGCATCGTGGCGCTGTATGTGGCCGGCGCCAACATGAGCGTAGCGGCGGTGATCGGCTTCATCACCCTGTTCGGCATTGCCACGCGCAACGGCATCATCCTGGTGGGCCATTACAACCAGCTAAGGCAGGCAGGACGGCCGCTCGATGAAGTCGTGCTGCAGGGCACGCTCGATCGCCTGGTGCCGGTGCTGATGACGGGCGCCACCGCGGCGCTCGGCCTGGTGCCATTGATGTTTGGCTCGCCGGTCGGCAAGGAGCTTGAGCTGCCGCTGGCCCAGGTCGTGTTGGGCGGTCTTGTGACCGCGACCTTGCTGAACATGGTGGTGGTCCCCACCGTTTATTACCGCGTCGAGCAATGGCGCGAGCGCCGCGAACAGAAGCACGCTTCGCCACTTTCTTCTGCCCCCCTCCAACCAAGGACGAGTCCGTGAAATAAATTCGTCTCGCCCTGAAGAATCCACCTGATGCCATTCTCACTACCGGAGTTCCTGCCATGACTATCGCCAAGCTGAAGTCTTTCGCCGCCACCCTCGTTCTCGTCGCCACTGTATCCGGCTGCGGCCAATCCGAAGCGCCCGGAGCCACGGGCGCCGTTCCGACGGCTGCGGCCGAAACAACGCCGGCGCCCGCCGAAGCCGCCCCCGCCGCCACCACTGAACCAGCGATGCCCTCTGAGACGCAATCCACCCCGGTGGTTATTCCCGACACCGCCGATGCCATCTGGCAGGCCATCGACCAACACAGCGCCGAACTCAAGACGACCATTGAAAGTGCTTCGCTCGGCGACGTGCATCACCACGCATTTGCCATTCGCGACCTGGTGGCGGCCTTGCCTGGACATTCACCGACCCTGGCTGCTGAAGATCAGGCGAAGTTGGAAGGCGAGGTGAAGTTCGTCGCTACCCTCGCATCCCGATTGGACGAAACGGGCGATGCCGGCGACAAGGCAGGCAGCCAGGAAAATTACGACAAGCTGGTAGCCGTGCTGACTGGCATTACTCGCACGAAGTAGGCAGTTCCCTCCCTATTTCCTGCCTCATCCACTAGTCCTGGCGGCCTGCAGCCAAGAGCTGACCCCCGAGCCAGCCGCTTGACCCAGGACCCGGGACCCGCCTTCCTGCCAAAGCCCCGCTGAACGGTTGTGCCAACGGATGCCACACTGGTTTCGAAGAGTGACATGCTGATGAGCCCTCACATTGGAAGTGAACTCATGATCACGAAGAAGATTTCCCTAGGCCTGCTGCTTGCCGCGTCCTCGAGCCTTGCTATCGCCGTGGCCGCACACGAGCCCGCCGCCATGTCCAATGACAGTTCGCCGTCGATGCAGATGCACACCGCGATGATGGGCATGAAGGGCATGAAGATGACCGGCAATGTCGACAAGGACTTTGCTGCCATGATGGCCGTGCACCATCGCCAGGCTATACGCATGGCCGAGATCGAAATGGCACATGGGACGAATCCCGAGTTGAAAGCCATGGCGGCCAAGATGAGCAAGGATCAGGCTGGCGAGATCAAGAAGCTCGAGCGCTTCAAATGACTGCCTCCCATGCGGCTGATTCCCGCGCCGCCGCTTCCCACGCGATGCCCGGCATGGAAAAGGGGCACTATCGGCGCTTGGCGGTGATGATCGGGCTATCGTTCGTGGCGATGTACGTGCTGATGTACGCCATGGTCGATGTGCTCGGCAACGCGCTGCCCAACCTCAACCAGGCCTACATGGCCGCACTGATGACAGCGCCGATGCTGGTGCTGGAACTGCTGCTGATGGGGCATATGTACGCCAACAAGAAGCTCAATGCCGGGCTGGTCATCGGTGGCGTGCTGCTACTGGTGCTGGCCTGGGTCGGCATCCGGCAACAGGTGGCGATCGGCGATGCGCAGTTCCTCAGGTCGATGATCCCGCACCACGCGAGCGCGATCCTGATGTGCAAGAAGGCACCGTTGCGCGACCCAGACATCCAGCAGTTGTGCCGGCAGATCATGACCTCGCAGCAAGGCGAGATTGAACAAATGAAAGCCAAGTTGGCAGTGCTGGGGTCGCCGCAGCGCTGAGCTTCCCTGCGCACTCACACCGCATCCAGCAACGGCGCTTCCCGCAGCGCTGCCAGGTTGGCCGACCCGGTGGCGAAACAGGCCAGGCGCAGGCCGCTCTCAAGCAGCGCAAAGTGCGACATCAGTGGCTCGATGCCGTCGATGGCGGCCCGCAACAACGGGCCGGCTTGGCCGACCAGGTTTGCGCCCAATCTCAGGGCCTTGGCAGCGTCCAGTCCGTGGCGGATGCCCCCCGAACCGATCAGCGGCAGGTTGGGCAGCGCGGACCGCAGCTGGCGCAGCGACGTAGCGGTGGGGATGCCCCAGTCCCGGTAGATCTCGGCAAGTGCCGCCAGCCGCGGATCGCTTGCGAGTCGGCCCTCCACGGCGCTCCAGCTGGTACCGCCGGCGCCGGCAACGTCGATGGCGGACACGCCGCAGTCGGCCAGCCGCAAGCCGACGGAAGCGGAAATGCCGAACCCCACTTCCTTCACGATCACCGGCACCGGCAACTGGGCGCACAGTTGCTGCAGCCGCGCGAGCAGACCGCTCCAGCGGGTGTCGCCACGCGCCTGCAGCGCCTCCTGCAGCGGATTGAGGTGGATGATCAACGCGTCGGCATCAATCATGTCCACGGCCCGCTGCATGTCTTCGATCTGGTACTCGCGCAGTTGCGCCGCGCCGACGTTGCCGTAAAGCGCCACGTCCGGGGCGAGTCGCCTTAGGCTGCGATCGGTGCCGTGGAAGATGCCTCCCGACAGGGCGACGCGCTGGGAGCCTACGCCAAGCGCAATGCCCAGCGTCTGCGCGGCCTCCGCCAGGACGCAGTTGATCCTCGCGGCGTGGACATGTCCGCCGGTCATCGAGCTGATCAGGAACGGCCGGCGCAGCCGCTTGCCCAGGAAGTCCGTGGCAAGATCGACCGCGGCCAAATCCAGCTCGGGCAAGGCACAGTGCTCGAAGTGCACGCGGTCGAAACCGGCGCTGATGCTGCGGGCATTGGCCCTGCCCGAGAGCACTGCATCGATATGACCCTCCTTGCGCTTGGACATGAGGCTCATGGATTCGGTACCCGCCTGTGTTCGAACCACATCACGACCAACATGTGCGGCAACGTGAGGGCCGCCAGCCCTATGAAAACCAGCTTCAGCACGCCGGCCTGGGGCACCGCCGTGCCCGACGCCAGCCATGGCCAGGCCGCGGCGGCCGCCAGCAATGCCAGCACGGTGTAGACCAGCGCGACGCGCACCATGCGACGCCGCGACCGCGCATCGGCGTCGCGGGCAGCGATGCGCAGGTGCCGCAGGCTGTGCAGTGCGCAGAAGTAGACGATGAAATACACCAGGGGTGGCAACAGCAGGGCCAGTCCCGCAACTACTGCAAGCTCGAGGGTGGTCGCGCGCGCGCGGCGCCACGCCAGCAGCGCCGAGGCGGCCATGCCTGCCGCCAGCCAGGGCGCTGCCGCAGCGAGACGCTCCGCGATCATCGCGCCGTCAGGCCCCGCCAACACCGCGAAGGCGTTACTCACCTCGGTGGGCCAGCGCAATGCCGGCAGGGCCAGCAAGGCCGAGCCCGCGGTCGCCCGTGCCCATCGCGGCAAGTCCTGTTGCCAGTCCCCGCCGAAATGCCAGGCCGATATCGCCAGGAAAAGCGCAAGGCTGAAACCGGGTGCGAACCACCAGGCTGCCACCACGGCGGCGGCAACCGCGAGATACCCCAGGTTGAAGGCCAACCAGCCCCAACGGCCCCGCCAGAGCCCCGACTGCCAAGCGATCCAGGGATCGAGCGCTCCGTGGGGCAGGCCCGCCAGGGACACCGATACCACCAGCACGACCAGAGGTGCTTCAGCCGATAGCATCGAGGCGTCCAGCGCCAGCGCGGCCACGGCAAGACCGCCCAGCGCGAGGAAGATCCAGGTTTCCACGGGCAGTGCGTGGTCATTGAGCCGCGTCATGCCGGAAGCCTCGCCAGCCGCGCACGACCCTGCAACGCCCCAAGGAAAGGACCCGGTGGCAGCGCGGCGATAATACGGGCGTTGTCGGCCCAGCCGGCCTGATCGGACATGAAGCGCACGAACGCCGGCCCTGGAACCAACGAAGCCAGCCTGAAAAAAAATTCTGGCGTGCGCTCGGGATGGCGGGCCAAGGCCCGAAGGAAAGCCTGGTCCATCCAGCCACGTAGCCTGGGCTCAGGGGGATGGCCCACCGGCGCGAGACCCCGCAGCAACGCGTCGGCGCAGCGATCGGCCCAGGCCTGGATTCGAAGGAAGCCATAGCCTGACGCCGCTCGCAGCGCCCCCGCGCCGATTCCGGCATGGGCGACACCGCGCAGGACCGGCACGTCGGCAGCCGCTGGCAGGCCCATCGGCAGCACCGCCGATTCCGCGCGCAAAACTTCGCCCCCCGACCAGCCTCGGGTTTCCAGCAACGCGTCCAGATCGGTGGCAAGTTCTGCGGCCCCGATGGGGCGCCTCGAGAATCGAGTCACTTCGACCAGTGCGCTGGTCGGCGACAGCGCAAGCACGTAGCTGAAAACAAATCCGCGCGGATCGGACCGCATGTCGGTCATCAGCTCGACCTGCTGGTCATCGAAGCCCGGCTTGCGCAAGCGCAGCTCGCGTCCTGCGAAGCATTGGAACAGGGTTGCGCCCGACCACTGAGCGGCCAGAGGCGGCCGGGTGTCGACCACATACCGGGCCGAGAAGGTGCCGGCGCTGGTGACCACGCCCAGCTTGTCGCCCAGGTTCTCGATCGCGCCAGCCTGTGACCCCGGCATCAGCGTGATGTTGGGGCTGGCTTCGATCGCGCGCAGGGCGCCCTGGTAAAAATCAATGCTGCGGACATAGGCATAACGCCAGCCTTCCGCACGTTGGACGAGGGCAGGACCGGCTTGCCGCGAGAACAGCCAACGATCCCAGGTGCAGGTGGCGCAGGCAGACCACTCGCTGCCGGACGGAGTCCAGAACGCCCAACTGCGATCGTCTTCGTAGCGTAGCCGCGGCTCAACGATGCACACGCGGCCAGGGTAGCCGGACGCAGCCAGCCGCCGAACCAGCGACAGGCCTGACAGGCCGCCACCGATCACCATCAGGTCGACATGCTCAGTCATGCTGATGGAGCGGCGATGCGAGTGCGAGATGCAGGGATGAATCGTGCACGGCATCGCGACGATGCAGGCGAGGGGTCAAGGTGAAACTCAACACTGACCTTGCTGCATGCCCCGCCTTGGCGGCCGCGCCGACCACGGACCGCTGGTCCCAGCTTCTGTAGCCATTGGCGGCGATCCGCGCGCCGATGGCGCGATACATCCGGGCAGCGGCCAGGATCGCGAGGCGGGCGCGTGCCGGCAGGAAGCCCATGCCCGACTCGCCGCTGGCGTAATAGCAGTCGGCCTGGGCGAGCAGACGCCGTGTTGCGGTGCAGAGTGTGCGCTGTAGCGCGGCGGTCGGCGCGACGATCTCATGCGCAGGCACGTCACCGATCCAACTCGCTGGAAGGTAGCGACGGCCCATCCGGGCGTCCTCGCCGACGTCCCGCGCAATGTTCGTCAGTTGCATGGCAATGCCCAGGTCAATGGCGAACGGCTGGGCGCGCGGGTCGTGGACGTCCAAAGCGGCACACATCATCGAACCCACCGTACCCGCGACCTGATACGAGTAGCGGATCAGCGCAGCCTCGTCCGAAACACGCACGGGATCCAGGTCGCTGATGACCCCCGCCAGCAATTCCAGAGCCGGCGCCATCTTCATTCCGGTGCTGGCCTGAAGGGACAACATGGCGGCCGTCCAGGGATCTTCGGCGCGGCCCGTTCGCAAGGCGTTGGACACACCGGCCAACGCAATTCGAGCGGCATGCGTATCGATGGCATCGTCGGCCAGATTGTCAACGTGGCGGCAGAATGCGTAGAGAGTGGCCGCGCGCTCGGCATGGATCGGGCCAAGCAAGTGGCTGGCGAAGTAGAAGGTTTTCCCATGGCGGCGCAGCACCGCACGCGCGGAGCCGGGGCCTTCGCGATAGGCGATGAGGTGCGTGGCCACGACGCTCATGCTGGCAACGCATCTGCAGTGAAGCGAGCGAGGTCTTCAGCCGCAGACGGAAGCAAGCGGTCCACGACCTTTGCTGAAGACAGCACGCCCGGCAGACCGGCGCCGGGATGGCTGCCTGCGCCGACCAGATAGAGATTGCGGGGTCCTTCACCGCGATTGTGGAATCGAAACCACGCCGACTGGCTGAAGTGCGGCGCAATCGAAAACCCTGCGCCGGCCGGCGACAAATAGCGCGCCTCGAAGTCCTCGGGAGTCATGAAGAAGTCCGCGCGGATGGACTCGGCCAGTTCGGGCAGCAAGGTCGCGCCCAACGCGGCAACCACACGGTCGCGCAGCCGCGGTCCTTCCTGGCTCCAGTCAATGCCGGCGGTCAGGTTGGGGACGGGCACGAGCGCGTAAAAGCTGTCGCAACCGTCTGGCGCAAAGCTCGGGTCCGTGGCGGTCGGGCGATGCAGGTAGATCGAGAAATCCTCGGCCAGCACCTTGCGGTGGAAGATGTCATCGAGCAACTCGCGATAGCGTGGCCCCATCCAGATCGTGTGGTGGGCGACGTCGGCATACTGGCGGTCCGTGCCGAAGTACAGGACAAACAGGCCCATCGATTGCTCGGCATGCCGGGCCTTGATCCGTGCCGAGCGCTTGCTGGCCGATGCAGGCAGGAGCTTGCGGTACAGGTGCACCGGGTCGGTGTTCGAGACCAAATGGTCAGCCTCGATACGCTCGCCGGATTCGGTCACTATCGCGCGCACCTCCCCGGCCTCGACCTCGATCGACTCGACCGTGGTGTCGAGCTTCACCTTTATTCCTTGCTCCGACATCAGGCGCGCCAGCGCATCCACCAGCGCACCCGTACCGCCCATCGCGAAGTGCACGCCGTGGGCACGCTCAAGGAAATGGATGAGACCGTAGATGCTGGTGGTGTCGAACGGATTACCACCGACCAGCAAGGGCTGGATCGAAAAAGCCTGGCGGATCTTGTCGTGCTTCAGGTGGCGCGAAACCATCTGCCAGACCGACCGATAGGCGCCTAGCCGAAGCAGATGGGGCACCTGCTTGAGCATGAAGACGAAACGATGGAATGGCGCATCGGCAAGCGCACTAAAGCCGACATCGTAGATCTTGCGCGAGTGCTCCAGCAGGGCGAGGTAACCGGCGGCATCCGCTGGATGGATGCGGGCAATCTCGGCGAGCGTCTGCTCGATGCCGCCGCCGTAGTCGAACGTGTCGCCGTCGTGGAAGTGGAAGCGATACCAGAGCTTGAGCGGTACGATCCGGACGTAGTCGGCGATGTCCTTGCCGAACAGCGCAAACAGTTCCTCGAACAGGAAAGGCGCAGTCAGCACAGTGGGGCCGGCGTCGTGCCGGAATCCGTCCTTCTCGAAGACCTGGGCCCGGCCGCCGAGACGCGGGCAGCGGTCCACTAGCGTCACCTCGTGACCCTTCGCGCGCGCCCGAAGTGCTGCGGCGATCCCTCCGAATCCAGCACCGATGACGACCACGCGGCTCATGTCGTTTCCAGCGTCACCGACAGAGCGGCTGATCGCTGCAGCGCCTGCGCAGCCAGGAGCGCGCCGCACCCCGACGGCAGCGCGCTAGCGGCTGCATGCGCCTGGCGGAAGCGAGCAATGGCCAGGGCGCGTGCCCGAGCCACCGGCTGCGCCTCGCCCGCAGCGGCCAGTACCGCGACGATGTTGAGTTCCTCGTTGATCGCATCGCGCTGCACGTCGTCGAGGTCATCGGCGATCTGGTAGCCGATGGCGAACAGCGAGCCTGCTTCGATCGCCGTGGCAATAGCGTCTTCGCGGCCGGCAAGCAGCAGGGCCAATTCGATGGGCAGGACCAGCAGCGGTCCGGACTTCGCACGGGCGACTTGTTCATACCTGTGCAGTGACGCAAGCGTGGATCCCTGCAGCGCAATGTCGTCGCATTGACCGCGGATGACGGCGGCCACGCGCAGGTGCATCCGGGTGATGAGCGCAGCGGCGGGTGCGCCGGTGGTTGCCAGCGCGCCGTAGGCCGCGGACAACAACAAGTCACCTGCGCAGATCGCAGCGGCATCGCCGTATCGGCGCCAGACCGCGTCCTGGCCACGACGCAGGACGTCCCGGTCCTGCAGGTCGTCATGGATAAGGGACGCGTTGTGTAGCAACTCGCAGGCAGCTGCGATCGCGAGCGCCTCCCGGTCGGGCCGCGCAAGCGCGCGAGCGGCTTCAAGCGCGAGCAGGGCGCGCACTCGCGAGCCTCCCGCGGAAAGATGGTAGGCCGCTGCCTTGCCGGCTTCGCCCGTGCCATGGAGCAGCAGACCGAGCATCATTTGCTCGACCTGCCTGATCTTGGATGTTGCATCGTCTGTGTGCATGGTCGCCTCGCAGGACCTCTTCCAAGGGGCGGGGCAGGGCGCCGGACTGGCCGGGCCCCACCCCGCTTGCACGATCAAGCGCGAAGTGTCAGGCCTTGACGCCTTCTGCCTCGGACTTGCGCACCGCGATCGCGTAGATCACCAGGCCGAATACGGCCTTGGCGGTGATGTCGGCGACGGTGTAGCCCACTTCGATGACAGCGGCAGAGGTGCCGCCGTGCATGGTGAGGACGAAGGGCAGGAAGTAGACCACCGGGTAGAAGAACCACGACAATACCGTCAGGTTGCGGGCCAGGCGGATCAGACCGCGGACCGACTCGGGCTGGCGCTCGATGGCTTCGCCCAGGCTGCTGTACAGGGTGTACACGATGTACAGGAAAGGCAGCATGGACAGTGCACCAAAGAGCAGTCGGGTGGAATCGATCCCGCCCGACACTTCACCCGGGTAACCGAGCAGGATCATCAAGGCCGCAGCGCCGCCGAGCCTGAGTGACCTGGACACTGTTTCTGCCTGGGAAAGACGCATCACCAGAATCAGTTCGATCAGCAGCAGGGGAACCGTCAGCAGCCAGTCGACGTAGCGATAGGCGCGGTTGAACTGGACGCCAGTCACGGTGACCACGTCGTTCACGACCTCGTAGGCTTCACTCCAGCTATTGAAGATTCGCCAATAGTGGTAGAGGGCAATGAATGTAACCAGGCCAGTGATCGTGATTGCAGTCTTGTAGTGCGTGGAGACCTGTGAACGGCCGAACCAGAAGAACAGCGTCGCCGCTGCGAATGACGCGATGCCAAACGAGAACACGTTGTAGACCAGAGCGAACTGGCCTGCAGTCAGAGCTTCCATGAATTTCCTCCCAAATGCCGGTAAGGGCTGGTTGTGGTTTTTTTGTTTGATGACGCCTGCGATGCGTGCAAGCACGATGCATATATGGCCGGCCCCGGGAAACCCCGGTACCGTTCCCTTACCGATACTCTTGCAGCCAGCCCACTGACCGCTTGTGCGTGGGAGAGATATCGGCCACCTTCCCTGGAGGCCCGCGCATTCAGCGCCTGTTTAGGTGTAGGAGGCGTACACGCGGCGTCAAGGTAATGTCACGGCGCTGTTTGGCCGCGGTCTGGGCCAGGGCTCCCGGCTGGATGGTCGGGTCGTGGCGGCCGCCGAACGGGTCTTGAAGCGCCAAGCGTCGTTGCCGGTTTCCACATGAAACTCGTCCGCCATACGGAGCCCCACGATTGGACAGCGATCCTCCTCGCCCTGATGAGCACCTGGATGCCGGCGCTTCCGGCGAACCTCCATTCGTGGCGCCCTGTCGCACGGTGACGCCGGGGCAGATAGGCCACTGGCTGCGCTGTGGCTGGCGCGATTTCGTGCGCGCACCGGCACTGTCGCTGCTATTCGGTGGCGTCATCGCGCTGATCAGCGTGGCGATATCGGCGCTGGCCTGGTCGCTTGGGCGCTTTGCGCTTCTGGCCGTCCTGCTGTCGGGCTTCGTATTCATCGCGCCGCTGCTGGGGGTCGGTCTGTATTGCGTCAGCCGCGCGCTGGAGACGGGCCGGCCACCGCGCCTGGAGGATTCATTCGTGCTGGCGAAGCGGGTAATCGGGCAGGCCGGCGTGTTCGCCATCGCGCAACTGGTGATCCTGCTGCTGTGGTCGCGCGCCGGCATGTTGGTCAGCGCGCTGGTGACCATCCAGCCAGGCGACCTGCAATCCCTGTTCGAGTTCCTTCTGATCGGCTCGGCGATCGGCTCGGTGTTCGCCGCCTTCACCTTTGCGGTGGCGGTTTTTTCGCTGCCGATGATTGCAGACCGCGATGTGGACATGGTCACCGCCTGCATTTCTTCGGTGCAGGCAGTGCTGCGCAACAAGCTGACCATGTTGTGCTGGGCCGCTACGCTGGCCCTGCTGACCGCGCTCGGCTTCGCGACGTTCTTCCTCGGCCTGGTAGTGATCATGCCGTGGCTGGCCTATGCCTGCTGGCACGCCTACCGAGAAGCCCTTGATGCGTCGTCGTGGCCGCAGCTGCCGTGACATAGCGGTCCCGGACGCCAGGGCGAGCAGCCGTCGCGCGCAGCGACTGGCCGGCGAGTCATTACAGAAGGCGACGGCCAGCGTCTTCGATCTGCGCCTGCAACTGGTTCAGCAAGAGCGAGCGATTAGGCGCTTCCTTCATCGCGCGCAGCAGCGCACGCAACACTTGCAGGTCCTGACTCCAGCCGAGCTCGTCGGCGAGTTTGTACAAGGCCTTCAGCTGCTTTCCCAACGAGGGCCTGGCCACGGCCTTCGCCATTCCCGGGGCAATCGTCTGCATCGCCTCCAACTGCATTCGCAGCCGGCGCGTGCGGCGACGCCAGCGGTGGATATTTTCCGGGCTCGGATCGTCCTCGACGCACGCCTGCGCCTTGCTCGCGCGCTTCTGGCTTCTCATCAAGGCAGCCCGAATGTCCTTCACGCCCAGCGCCGTCCAGGACAATGCCTTCAGGGTTCGCTCAATACGCGCCACCGCGCGGCGTCGATGGGCGAGGCCGGGATCGCGGGCGAGCTCCTGCGCCAACAGTGAATCGCTGTTGGTGGCCAGTGCGTTGCTTACCGCCTGCCAAGGCGACGACTCGTCCCCATCGGCCAATTTTCGGGCCACGACGACCGCGACATGGGCATCGCGCAGCGTCGAAAGCCCTTTCCCCAGGCGGTCCAGGCTGCGGTCCACGGCATCCAGGCCGTCGATGAAGTCTGTCGCCAGCGCCAGAAGCGATCGCAAGCGGCGGATCGCCTTGCGTGCTTCGTGGATCGATTCGCAGGCGTCGTCGCGATCTTCAAGCGCCCGTCGGATCGCCTGGCACTCGTGCAGTGCCAGGGCCAGCATGTCATCGCCAAGCTTCGTGGCTGCGCCTGGCATGATTGGGTTCCGATGGGTGGGGCGACAATCATAGTCGCTGGCCGGTCAGCAAACTATTCAGCGGCGATCTAAGCGGGAACGGTCGCAAGCAATCTTGCGGCGTATAGCGGAAAGCTCATCGACTCCGCCTTGCCGCGCTCACTGTCCAGATATTCCAGCGCCTTGCGTTGGCACTCGCCCTCGTGCGACAGGGTGACCCGGTGCAAGTGTCCGTGCCTGATGCCGGCCGGATAGGCGATCATCGCCAGGTCGGGGTGCAGGATCGGGCTGTCGCAGATTCCGCAGTGCAGGACGGGCTGGGCGTCCTCGGTCATGAGCAACATATGAATCTCCTCGGGGGGCTGGAGTCTCCCGGAGACTAAGCGAGGCTGCGCTTGGCTGGATGATACAGATCAACTAATTATCGCGCCCCGTGACCCACGTCACGCCGTTCCGTGGAGGTTCCGGGAACATGCTCATCAGGGGGCGAAATCGAAACTCACCGTCACGTCGCGGGATTCGCCTGGGGGCTGGTATTTCCAGCGCTTGACGGTTCTTTCCACGCTGCGTTCGAACGCCAGGTGCTTCGAGCCGAGGCTCTCGGTCCGAATGTCGCCGACGCTGCCGTCCGAATTGACGGTGAATGACGCGACCACTTGCCCGACCGCTCCCCGAGGCCGCTTTTCATTTGGATATTCTGGCGGCGGCGTACGCACCGCGACCAGCTCCGCGCGTGGGGGTTCGACTTCGCTGGCTTCTTGCGCCTGGTTGCCCAGGCCCATGGCGATGGCCGAGGCGATGCGCGCCAGGGACGGCGCCCGCGGGTCCGAGGCGGCAACCAGGCGGCGCAGTCGCTCTGCCTCGACGAAGTCCTTGCGCTCCAGGGCCTGCTCGGCAGCGATGACGGCATAAGGCTGCAATTCCATCAATGCGCTCGCCGCGGGGTCGTCGCCAGTCTTGCTGCCATCACGCAACGCGATGTAGTACTCCATGGCGTTATTGCCGGCCGGCGCATAGATACGTTGCTCGCGAAGCGCGAGTCGACCGCGGTTGCGGAGTTCTTCCAGGTCGAGTCGGGCGAGGTCCGGTTGCCCGGCTTGATCCGCCGGGGCCGCCGCTGCCGTTGTCGCATCCGGGGAGTCGTTTGTTTGGGAACAGGCGCCCAAGGCGAGCGCGACTGCCATCGCCAAGGGTAAGTGCAAGCGGTGCAGGGGCAGTGAAATGGGTGTGGTTGCGGCTGACATGGCAAGGCGCCCCGATCGAACGATGGTTCGATTCATGGCGCAGGAGTCTGGTTGCCACGTCCTGCAGTTGGATTGCAGTAAGCCTACCGGCCGGTTACGCGTTCGCGAATTGGGCCGTGCATCCCACTATCGTGACTTTCGCCTATTGCCCGGCCAGCAGGTTCGCCCCGGTCAGCGCCTTCGATTCCGACGACACCAGCCATAACATCGTCTTCGCCAGGTCGGATGGCTGCAGCCACTTGCCCGGATCCGCGTCCGGCATGTCGGCGCGATTGCGCGGCGTGTCGAGGATGGTGGGCGACACGGAGTTGACACGGATGCCGCGCGACTTCAGTTCATCGGCCAGTGATTCGGTCAGGCGCAACACGCCGGATTTTGCTGCGGTGTAGGCGCCCATGCCGGCCGCTGCGCGAGTCGTCGCGGCGGCCGCGACATTGACGATGGCGCCGCCGCTTTGCATGTGTTCGATCGCAGCGATGCTCGCACCCACGGCACTCAGCACATTGGCGCTATACATTTCCGACCACGCCTGCACGCCGCCGTCCACTACCTTGTTCCAGGCGAACGCACCGGCGACATTCATCAACGCATGCACCGGGCCCAGCTTGTCGACGATCTGCTTGAACGCTTCCTTCGCCGAAGCCGGATCGGCGAGGTCAATGCCGCTGACCACCAATGCGGCACCGTGGTCGGCATTGCGCGGCTCGACCCGGTCGATCAGCGCGACGACCGCGCCCATGTCGTTGGCGACCTGCGTGATCGCATGGCCCAGGATGCCCAGCCCGCCGGTGATGACGATCAGTTTTCCCCTGAGATCCGACTCGAGATCCGACTCCTGGTGCGACATGGCAGCAACTCCGGCGGGCGGTGGAATTAAATGGAAGTTAAGTGTCCGCATTGTAGGCCAGGGCGTGCGCACCCCATTCAACCTGTGTTCCGAAATGGGGTCGTAACCTGACTTTGCTCCAGCACGTTCGTGTCTCCTGAAAGGCATACGGCACGAACAAGACCGATCCCCGGCCCCCCTCCGGCGGATCCGGCCCCGGCATCGATCCCCTCGGTGGCCGGGGCTTTTTTTCGACCCCGGAATCCCAGCGACGCACCGCATGGCACCTTGTGGCCGCTTTCGGCGTATCGTTTGTGAACAGGCATGACGCCCAAACGCCGGGGAAGCGAATGGATAGCGGAGCGACAAGGGGTTCCATGACGCGGCGCCAGCTGCTGCGCATGGTGGGGATGACCGCAGGCAGCGCGGTGATGTACCAGGCCATGACCAGCCTGGGGCTGGCGGCAGAAACCAATTACAAAGGCAGGCCGCAACTCGGGCCCGCACCCAAGGGTGCGTCCGTGCTGGTGCTGGGCGCCGGCATCGCCGGACTGGTCACCGCGCTGGAGCTGCGCAAGGCCGGCTACCAGGTACAGGTGCTCGAATACAACACGAAAGCGGGCGGCCGTAACTGGACCCTGCGCGGCGGCGACACTTATACCGAACTGGGCGGCGAAACCCAGCACTGCCAGTTCGACAAGGGCCTGTACATCAACCCCGGCCCCTGGCGCTTGCCGCACCATCACCACGGCATCCTCAGCTATTGCCGCGAACTGGGCGTGCAGCTGGAAAATTTCGTGCAGGTCAATCACAACGCCTATCTGCACAGCTCCAAGGCCTACGGCGGAAAACCGCAGCGCTATCGCACGGTGAAGGCCGACTACCACGGGCACGTTGCCGAACTGCTGGCCAAGGTCACCAGCGAGGGCAAGCTCGATGCCGTGGTCAGCAAGGAAGACAAGGAAAAACTGCTTGGGTCGCTGCAGTGGTGGGGCGCCCTCGATGACAAGAACAAGTATGTGAAGGGCTATGCCACCAGCGACCGCCGAGGCTTCAAGAAAGACCCCGGCGGCGGGCTGAGTGGCAAACCGGAATTCTCCGATCCGGTCGGCCTGCACGACGTGATCAATTCCGAACTGTGGGGCAGCTTGCCCATGGGTGACCTGTACGACTTCCAGAGTTCGGTGCTGCAGCCGGTCGGCGGCATGGACATGATTGCCCAGGCCTTCGCGCGGGAACTGGGCGGCGTCATCCGCTATCAATCGAAAGTCACCGAGATCCAACAGGACTCGAACGGCGTCGTAGTCAGCTACCAGGACACGGCCGCGCCGGGCGCCACGCTTATGGCCAAGGCCGACTGGTGCGTCTGCACGATTCCACTTTCCATCCTCAGCCAGATCCCTATGAACGTGGGGGCGCCGATGACCACGGCGATCAGCGCGGTCAACTATGCCTCGGCGATCAAGATCGGCCTGCAATTCAAGCGTCGGTTCTGGGAAGAGGACGACCATATCTACGGCGGCATCAGCTATACCGACCTGCCGATCAGCAACATCAGCTATCCGGCCACCGGCTATCACAGCCCGGGCAAGGGCGTGCTGCTGGGCGCGTATCTATGGGGGCCGGATGCCATGAAGATGACTGCTATGACACCCGCCGAACGCATCCGCGCGGCGGTCGAGCAAGGCGCACAGATCCATCCGCAATATCCGGCCGAATTCGACAACGGCATGGCCGTGGCCTGGCATCGCGTGCCGCACACGATGGGTTGTTTTGCCCTGTGGACCGAGGCCAAGCGCGAAGAGCATTACAACAACCTGTGCGCCTTCGACGGTCGCATCGTGCTGGCCGGTGAACACGCGTCCTATCTGCCTGCCTGGCAGGAGGGCGCAGTCACTTCGGCGCTGGACGCGATTGGCCGCCTGCACCAGCGCGCGCTGGCCGAAGGAGCGAAGGCATGAAACCCCTGGAATCGAAACGGCTGCCGCGCGCGGCGTTGCTGATCGCGATGGGGGTGGCATTGGCCATGCCCTTGTCGGCAGCCGATAACGCCGCGGACCCGAAGACCCCGGCCAAGCCTGCGGTCGAAGACACCGGCATGATGGGCACCAACGACGGCGAAAAAATCTACCAGCAGATTTGCGCGGGCTGCCACATGTCGAAAGGGCAGGGTGCGGAAGGCGCAGGCAAGTATCCGGCCTTTGCCGGTAGCGCCAACATGGCCTCGTCGCGCTACGTCGCCATCACGATGTTGAACGGCCGCCGCAACATGCCTGCCTTCGCACCGCCGCGTCGGAACGAATTCTATTTCCCGCCGGTGTGGTTGAGTGACGTGCAGGTCGCCAACGTGGTCAACTACATCCGCAGCAATTTCGGCAACAACTACCCGGACCCGATCACCGCGGACGACGTGCGTGCCTTGCAGCCGGACAAGAAATCGGACAAAAAATAAAGGAAGACCCACCATGCGTTCATTCACCGCTCCACTGCTCGCCCTGTTGCTCGCGCCCAGCCTGGTTTCGGCCAGCGATGTGGTCCGGCACAAACTGCCCGGCGGCAGCACATTTCCGATCCTTGCGGCGGTGGAAGTGCCGGCCGGCAAGACCACCGTGTACCTCAGCGGCATGGTTCCCAAGCCCGCCAACGCCGATGCCGGCAAGGACGTGGCCGCCGTCTATGGCGATACCAAGACGCAGACCATCAGCGTGATGAACGTGATCAAGGCGCAGCTCGAATCGATCGGCCTGACCATGAAGGACGTGGTGAAGATGCAGGTATTCCTGGTCGGCGACCCGGCCAAGGAAGGCAAGCTGGATTTCGGCGGCTTCATGCAGGGCTACAGCGAGTTCTTCGGCACGGCCGAACAACCCAACCTGCCGACGCGCTCGACCATGCAGGTCGCGGCCCTGGTCAATCCTGCCTTCCTGGTGGAAATCGAAGTGACTGCCGTACGGCCCTGATCAGGCTTTCAGTTTCCAGCCGGTCTTGAAGATCCACCACACGGCGACCAGGCACAGCGCCAGGAAGCCCAGTATCGCGGCCACGCTGATGCCGACGTTCACGTCGGCAACGCCGTAGAAGCTCCAGCGAAAGCCGCTGATCAGGTAGACCACCGGATTGAACAGGGTGATCTTCTGCCAGATCGGCGGCAGCATGTTGATGGAATAGAAAGCGCCGCCCAGGAAGGTCAGCGGCGTCACGATCATCAGCGGGATCACCTGCAGTTTCTGGAAATCATCCGCCCACAGGCCGATGATGAAACCGAACAGGCTGAAAGTTATTGCCGTGAGCACTAAAAATCCCATCATCCAGAAGGGATGCGCGATTTCGTAGGGCACGAAGATGCGCGCCGTCACCAGGATCAGGATGCCGAGCAGCACCGACTTGGTCGCGGCGGCCCCGACATAGCCGATCACCACTTCCACGTACGACACCGGCGCCGACAGCAATTCGAAAATGGTGCCCGCCCATTTCGGCATGTAGATGCCGAACGAGGCGTTCGAGATGCTCTCGTTCAACAGCGACAGCATGATCAGGCCCGGGATGATGAAGGCGCCGTAGCTGATGCCGTCCACCTCGCCCATGCGAGAGCCGATGGCCGCGCCGAACACCACGAAGTACAGCGACGTGGACAGCACCGGCGAGGCGATGGACTGGGTGAGGGTGCGGAAGGTGCGCGCCATCTCGAAGCGATAGATGGCCTTGACACCGTGCCAGTTCATGCCGCCGCTCCCTGTCCATTGGAATGCAGCAGGCTGACGAAGATGTCTTCCAGCGAACTCTCGCTGGAATGCAGGTCCTTGAACACGATGCCTTCTGCGGCCAGTTGTTGCAGCAAGGGCGCGATGCCGGTTTCCTCGTCCTGCGCATCGAACGTATAGACCAGGGCGTGCCCGTCTTCGGCCAGTTCCAGCGCCAGCGATGCCAGCGCAGCGGGAATCCGCTCCAGCGGCGATTGCAGGTGCAGGGTCAGCTGCTTCTTGCCGAGCTTTCGCATCAACACGGCCTTGTCCTCGACCAGTATCAGCTCGCCCTTGTTGATCACGCCGATGCGGTCGGCCATTTCCTCGGCCTCCTCGATGTAATGCGTGGTCAGGATGATGGTGACGCCATTGGCGCGCAGGTCGCGCACCATCTGCCACATGTCACGGCGCAGCTCCACGTCCACGCCCGCGGTCGGCTCGTCCAGGAACAAGACGCGCGGCTCGTGCGACAGGGCTTTCGCGATAAGGACGCGTCGCTTCATGCCGCCCGACAGCGACATGATCTTGTTGTCCTTCTTGTCCCATAGCGACAGGTCGCGCAGCACCTTTTCCAGGTGCGCCGGGTTCGGTGGTTTGCCAAACAGGCCGCGGCTGAAGCGCAGCGTCGCCCACACGGTTTCAAACGCGTCGGTGGACAGTTCCTGCGGCACCAGGCCGATCAACTCGCGCGCTGCGCGAAAATCCCTGCGGATATCGTGGCCGTCGACCAGTACGGTGCCGGTGCTGGCATTGACGATGCCGCAGATGATGCTGATGAGGGTGGTCTTGCCGGCGCCGTTGGGACCGAGCAATGCAAAAATTTCGCCGCGGCGGATTTCCAGGTCGACCGACTTCAGTGCCTGGAAACCGGAGGCGTAGGTCTTGCTGACGCCGCGGATGGAAAGGATGGAGGACATCAGCAAAGCTTAGCAGGGCCCTCGGCTGGTGCTCCGCGTCCACGGGCGATAGTCTGGGCCTACCCGACGGGGTGGACGGCTGGTGTCCTGCGCCGCCTGACCGGCGGCTGACTGGCATGCTGGCGGCGGGCCTCATGCAGCACCGGAATCGGGTTGAATAACAGGGTCGAGATTCACCAGGAGAAGCCAGTTGAACAACCTTCAATCCTCTGTTTGTCTGCTGCTGGCGCTAGGCGCCGCAAGCCAGGCGGGTGCGTTGGCGACGCCCGCTGCCGAAGGACCCGGCACGCGTGACCAAGCAGCCCAGGCCTGGCGTGCCGAGGGCCTGCAAGCCATCAAGGTCCGCGGCATGGATGTCGCTTATGCGCAGCCTGGCGCCAGCCTGCAGCCCTTCCACAGCATCGTGCTCAAGCCGATCATGGTTTCTTTCCAGAAGAACTGGGCGCGCAGCGCGGCCATCCCCACTGGCACGCGCGTGTATCCACGCGACGCGGACCGACTCCGCGACGACATGGCGGGCGTCGTCGATCGCGAAATCAAGCGCGAGTTCGAGAAGGGCGGTTGGCGCGTGGTGGATGCTCCCGGCGCCGGCGTGCTGGAAGTCGAGGTGCGGATCGTCGACCTGTATCTCAACGCGCCTGACCTGCCGACACCGGGCATCACCCGGAGCTATACCCAGTCCTTCGGCCAACTCACCCTGGTGGCGGAGCTGCGCGACTCGGCTTCCGGTGCGATCGTGATGCGCCTGCTAGACCAGGTCGACGGGCATGACCACGCGACCTTCGAGCGCACCACCCGCGTGGAAAACGCGCGCGAAGTCGGCATCGTCGCCAACGACTGGGCGCGGAACCTGCGGCGGCAACTCGAGCTTGCCCGGGTGGCGGGCGACAGGTCTAATGGCCGGCCCTGAGCCGGACTAGACCGCACATGCTGGAAACCGTCGAGCAACTGACCCGGGCGCGCCCCGCCTGGACCATCCTGTGGTTGCATGGACTCGGCGCCGACGGCCACGATTTCGCGCCGATCGTGCCCGAGCTGGTGCGACCGGAGTGGCCGGCGATCCGCTTCGTGTTTCCGCATGCGCGGGTGCGCCCCGTCACCATCAACGGCGGCGTGCCGATGCGCGCCTGGTACGACATCAACAACCTGTCCATCGACCAGCGCGCCGACGAAACCGGCCTGCGCGAATCCATCGCCGAAGTGGACGCGCTGATATCGCGCGAACGCGATCGCGGCGTGCCGCCCTCGCGCCTGTTGTTGGTCGGTTTTTCGCAGGGTGGCGCTGTCGCACTGGCCAGCGGGCTGCGCCGCGAGGCGGGCATCGCCGGTATCGCCTGCCTCTCGGGCTACCTCCCGCTGGGCGACAAGACCCGGGCCGAGATCACCCCCGCCGGCATCGCGACGCCCGTTTTCATGGGCCATGGCAGCCAGGACCCGGTGGTCGCGCCGGTGCTCGGCACCCGATCGCGCACGGCGCTGCAGGAACTGGGCGTCAAGGTCGAATATCACGCCTATCCGATGGCGCACAGCGTCTGCAACGAGGAAATCCGCGACCTGGGCGACTGGCTGACGGTGCGTTTCAGCGGCGGCTGACCCATACTTCGGCCATGGCCGACGTTGAACGCCGCCCCTGGTTCCCGGATTTCTGTCGATTGCCGCGCATCGCGGCAGTCTTGGCCATCGCCGAACTGGTCGTGCTGATCATCGGCCTGGCGCCGACCCACGGCCAGGCCTGGACGGTGAACGAGTTCCTCGCCGCCAGCGCCTTCTCGCTGTGGATGGGCCTGACCATCGCCGTCGTCTACTGCAAGGCCGGTCCCTTGGTGGGCCGGCTGCCGCGCGGCCTGGCGTTGGCGTTCGCGGGGGCCTTGCCGCTGGCCGTGGCCGCCTTCGGCGCCTGGGCCGTGCAGCAAATCGACATCGGCCTCGGCACCAACTACACCCTGCCTGACGACCAGCGCTGGCGCTTCGTCGGCAGCGTTTCGGCGCTGGCCATGCTGATTTCGGCGCTGGCCCTGCGCTACTTCTACGTCAGCGAACAATGGAGCTCCCGCCTGAAGGCGCATGCCAAGGCCGAGGTCGATGCCTTGCAGGCGCGCATCCGACCGCATTTCCTGTTCAATTCGATGAACACCATCGCCAGCCTCGTGCGCACTGATCCGCCCACGGCCGAGCGCGCCGTTGAGGACCTGTCGGAATTGTTCCGCGCGGCGTTGGGCGCGGGGCAGGGCGAGTCCACGCTGGCCGAAGAAATCCATCTCGCCAAACGCTATCTCGCCATCGAAGCCTTGCGCCTTGGGCCCCGGCTGCGCGTGCACTGGCAGGTGGCGGACGCCGCGCCGATGGATCTGCGCATGCCGCGGCTCGTGTTGCAGCCGCTGGTCGAGAACGCAGTGCTGCATGGCATTGCGCAACTCGCCGATGGCGGCGACATCCATATCGAGATTGTGCCGGAGGGCCGTCGGCTGCGGCTGCGCATCAGCAATCCCGTGCCCGTGGCGCGACCGGGGCTGGAGCCGGGCAACCAGCACGCCCAGGACTCCATCGCGCAACGACTGGCCTATCATTTCGGCGCCGACGCGAAGTTCCATCGAAGCACCCGCGACGGCATCTACGTTTGCGAAATCGAGTTGCCCCTGCCATGAAATTATTGATCGTCGACGACGAACAGCCGGCCCGGCAACGCCTGGCGGCGATGCTGTCCGGGCTGGACGACATCCAGGTGGTTGGCGAAGCCTCCAATGGCCGCGAGGCGGTTGAAAAAGCCAGCGCGCTGGGCGCGGATGCCGTGCTGATGGATATCGCGATGCCGGTGATGGATGGGCTGGAAGCGGCGCGCCACCTGGCGCGACTCGAACCCCGCCCCGCCGTCATCTTCTGCACCGCCTATGACGAACATGCGCTGGCCGCGTTCGAAGCTGCCGCCGTCGACTACCTGGTCAAGCCGGTTCGCCAGGAGCGCCTGCTGGAGGCGCTGGACCGGGCCCGCCGCAGCCGGTCGCCCGCTGCGCCGCCGCTACCGGCCGAGATTCCGGGCGCGCCGCAACGGCAACGCAGCCACCTGGCGGCGCGCATGCGCGGTAACCTGCGGCTGATCCCGATCGAGGACGTGCACTACCTGCTTGCCGAGGAAAAATACGTACTGGTGCACCACGCGCGCGGCGAGGACCTGATCGAGGAATCGCTGAAGTCGCTGGAGCAGGAATTTTCCGACCGTTTCCAGCGCATCCATCGCAATTGCCTGGTCGCCAACGATGAGTTCCTGGAACTCAAGCGCATGCCGGACGGCCAGGTGCACGCCCTCCTGCGTCACGGCAAGACGCCGCTGGAAGTGAGCCGCCGCTGCCTGCCGACCCTGCGCGAGCGACTCAAGCACCTGTGATGCGACACGCGGTCCGCGCCCCAACGGCGCGGGGTGATGAGCGATAATGCGCGGATGAAAACCTTCCGACTGGCGACACGACAAAGCGCCCTCGCGCTATGGCAGACCGAACACGTGGCGGCGCGCCTGCGCGTGGCCCATCCCGGCCTCGCCGTCGAACTGGTGCCGATGACCACCCGCGGCGATCGCATCATCGACCGGCCCTTGTCCGAGATCGGCGGCAAGGGCCTGTTCCTGAAGGAACTGGAAGTGGCGATGCTGGAAGGTGCGGCCGACGCCGCCGTGCATTCGCTGAAAGACGTGCCGATGAACCTGGACGGTCCGTTCGAACTGGCCGCCATCCTCGAGCGCGGCGATGCGTTCGACGCCTTCGTGTCGGACCGCTACACCAACATCGATGCGCTGCCGGCAGGCGCGCGCGTAGGCACGTCGTCGCTGCGCCGCCAGGCCCAGTTGCGCGCGCGCCGATCCGATCTGGTGCTGGCGGATTTGCGCGGCAACGTGAATACGCGGCTGGCCAAGATGGAATCGGGAGAATACGACGCCATCATCCTGGCCTGTGCTGGCCTTGAGCGATTGGGCCTGTCGCAATACATCCGCCATCGCCTGGATGCACCGGGCTGGCTGCCGGCGGTGGCGCAAGGTGCGATAGCGATCGAGTGCCGGGAAGGCGATGCGGAGGTCGCGAAAATCCTGTCCGTGCTCGACCACGCGCCAACGCGAATCTGCGTGGAGGCCGAGCGCGCGATGAATCGCCGCCTGCATGGCAGTTGCACGGTGCCGATCGCCGCCTATGCCGCGCTCGATGGCAGCGCGCTGACGCTGGAAGGCCTGGTGGGCTCGGCTACGACTGGCGAGTGCATTCGCGCCACCCATGTCGGACGTGCCGGCGATCCGGAAGGCCTCGGTCGCCTGGTGGCTGCGGAGTTGATGGTGAAGGGCGCCGGCCGCCTGCTCGGCCTGTCGAGCTGAAACGGACAACTCAGTAGTACAGCGAGACCAGGTGCTTGGCTTCGGCGAAGAACAGCCAGCGTTCCGTCAGCGTACCCGCCAGTGCGAACAGCGATGCAGCCAGCAGCCACGGGCCGGCATCGATGTGCACCAGCAGGAACACCGGCAGTGCGAGCAGCGCTGGCACCAGCGCAAAGAAAATTGTCGCAATCACACGCAAGCGCCTCGAGTGCTTGCGCGCCAGCACGAAGCCCATTTCGCGCAGCAGGTAGTTGGCTTCGGTGTGCGGGCGTTCGAATACGGAAATCTTGCGATCTTCGGCAAGTCCCAATGCCGAGTTTCGCGTCACCGGCATCGGCGTGGTGTCGATATCGCGCCAGGCGCGGCGTTTGAGTCGCCACAACACGGCTGCACCGAGCATCACCGCGAATGCCGTCATGTTGGACAGCGGCCATCCCGCGAGACCGAATACCGTGGCCAACAACAGGCCGCCGGTGAACAGCGCGAAGACCAGGTACACCGGCAGCACCAGCGGATGTCGCCAGGCCGGAATGGGTTTGAGCGAGGCGTAGATCATCGCCGTGCAGGTGACGGTGGCGATCGAAAGGATAACGAGCAGGGCGCCTGCGATTCGCGCGTCGGTTTCCTGATACGACGCCGCCGCCAGCCAAAGCGCCGGCAAATAACACAGCACGGCCGCCACGCCCTCGCGTGACAACCACGAACTCCGCCACTGGCTGAAGGCACGCCAGGCGCGCAGCGGTTTACCCAGGTGCAACGTGGACGACAACAGGCCCGCCGTCACCAGCAAGAAGCCCAGCACCAGCGTTGCCAATGTGGGCGTGCGCGCCAGTGGCTGGCCCGCGGCCGCCATCAGCCCGAGCCAGAACCACAGGCCGTAACCCGCGCCCGAGAAAGTGGTGAAGAAAATGACCGAAAAGGACGGATGCATCAGCGGCTCAGGGCGCGGTCGAGCCAGCGCAGCAAGGGTGGCAGGGATGCTTGATCGAGTGCTTCAGCGGGCGGTTCGATCGGTTTAAGCATCGGATCGCCCGCCCTGCGCGGTCGTGGCGGCAGGTATTTGTTGACCGGTGCATAACCCAGTTCGGGCATCAGGCTGACGCCCTCGCGTGCCGCCACCAGCAACGACACGGCCGATTCCGGATCGCCCAGGTCGCCAAAGTGTCGCGCACGAGTTGGACAGGCCTGCACGCATGCGGGTTGTCGCACTTCTTCGGGAATGTTCTCGTTGTAAATGCGGTCCACGCACAGTGTGCATTTCTGCATCACGCCTTCCACTTCGGAAAACTCGCGCGCGCCGTAGGGGCAGGCCCAGCTGCACAACTTGCAGCCGATGCACTTGTCCTCGTCCACCAGCACGATGCCGTCTTCGGCGCGCTTGTAGCTAGCCCCCGTCGGACACACGCTGACGCAGGCCGGTGTTTCGCAATGCAGGCAGGACCGCGGGAAGTGCAGGGTGCTGGCCGGTTGCGTATCGAGTGCCTCGACCTCGTAGCTGTGCACGCGATTGAACCAGACGCCGAAGGGATCCTTGCCGTAGGGGTTCTCGTCGGTCAGCGGGCCGCTGATGCCGCCGGCGTTCCATTCCTTGCAGGCCACGGCGCAGGCGTGGCAACCGACGCAGGTGTCGAGGTCGATCACCAGGCCGAGTTTCTTCGCCGAGGGTGGCGGCAGCATCGTCATCGGCGTGCCCGGAAGTTTGCGCCATAGCGCAGCGGTGAGTTGTCAGCCAGCTGTTTGTCGAGCACCGGAAACTGCGGCTCGCTCGCCTCGGGCGCGACGGTTTTTTCAATGCGCACGCGCAAGTCGAACCAGGCCGCCTGGCCTGTTACCGGATCGGCATTCGCATAATCACCGCGCGGCGTAATGTCTGAAATCAAATGGTTGACCAGGAACCCCTGCGTCGCTTCCGGCGCATTCGCCGCCAGTTTCCACGCGCCGCGCCGCTTGCCGATCGCATTCCAGGTCCACACGGTATCGGGCTGCACATTGCCCGCCAGCCGCACCGGCACGGTGATGCGCCCGTGGTGCGAGTCCACGTGCACCCAGTCGTCGTCGGACAGGCCATGGCGCGCGGCGGTGTCGGGATGCAGGTAAAGGAAATTGCGCGTCGCGATTTGCCGCAGCCAGGCGTTCTGCGAACCCCAGGCGTGGTACATGAAAGGCGGTCGCTGCGTCACTGCGGACAAGGGGAAGTCGACGGCCGAGGTCTGCGCGCCCTCGAAGGGTTCGTACCAGATCGGCAACGGATCGAAATAGGTGGCGATGCGCTCGCGGTGTTCATCGGGTGGCTGTCGTGGGCCGTGGCCAAGCGCTGCCAGGCGGAATTTCTGCAGGGTCTCCGAATACAGCTGCAGCGTCACCGGGCTGGCATTGGGAATGAAGCCCATGCCCACCGACCAGTCCAGGTAATCGCGGTTGGCCATCTTGTAATAGCGGCCCGCGTGCGGCACTTCCGCGCGCCAGAATCCGCCGTTGGCGATGTAGCGTTGCAATTGGCCGGGGTTGGGCGCGCCCTTGCCATGCTGGTTGCCTTCGGCGCCGCGCCAGCCGGCCAGCAAGCCGACGCCCGGTGCGCGTTCGTGGCGCACGATGTAGTCGGCGTAGTCGCGGTAACGCGGACTGCCGTCTTCGCCCAGCAGCGCAGGCAGGCCGATGCGCGCACCGAGTTCCAGCAGCACAGACTGGAAGCCGCGAACATCGCGTCCATCGCCAGCGGCGTCGGGCTCAAGCACTGGATGCCGTATCGCATCTGCCGCGCCATCGGCGTCCGAGATAGGCCGGTCGAGCAGCGACACGGCGTCGAAGCGTTCCAGGTAAGTCGTGTCCGGCAGGATCAGGTCGGCATACGCGACCATCTCGCTGGAATACGCGTCGGAATAGATGATGCGCGGGATGCGGTATTCGCCGTCCTCGCGCTTGTCGGTGAGCCAATGCATCGTCTCGCGCGTATTCATCGCCGAGTTCCAGCTCATGTTGGCCATGAACAGGAACAACACATCCACCGGCTTCGGATCGCCGGCCCAGGCATTGCGAATGACGGTGTGCAGCATGCCGTGCACGGCCAGCGGATAAGACCAGGAAAACGCATGGTCGATACGTCGCGGCTGGCCGTTTTCATTCACCAGCAGATCTTCCGGCCCGTGGATGAAGCCCAGCGGAGGCGCGTCGAGGCGACCGTCGGCGTCGCGCGCCTTGCCCGGCCGGTTGGCCGGCGGAATCGGCCGCGGAAACGGCGGCTGGTAACGGAAACTCCCCGGCGTATCCACCGCGCCCAGCAGCAACTGCAGCAGGTGCAGCGCGCGGCAGGTGTGGAAGCCGTTGCTGTGCGCGGAGATGCCGCGCATCGCGTGCATCGCCACCGGGCGGCCGGTCATCTGCGAGTGCTTACGGCCGTGCGTGTCGGTCCACTCGATCGGCAGCACCAGCGGATTGTCGAAGGCTGCCGAGGCCAACTCGCGAGCGATGCGGCGAATCGTGTCGGCAGGAATGCCGCAACGGGCGGCCAAGGCGTCCGGCGAATATTGCGGATCCAGATAACGCTCGGCGATCAGATGGAAGGCAGGACGCGCCTTGCGTCCGTCGGGCAACACGAATTCGCCGACAACCACCGGCGACACATCGGCCGACAGGGCCAGGCCGGGCGCATTGGTATTGCGATCCCAGCACAGCGGCGCGCCATCGGCATCACGTGCAATCAATCCATCATCGGCCGCGCCGGGATTGGCGACCACCAGCCAGTGCGCGTTGGTAAAGCGCACCAGATAGTCGAGGTCGATGCGGTCGGCCTTCAACAATTCATGGATCAGCGCAAACGCGAACAGGCCATCGGTGCCGGGCCGGATGCCGATCCATTCATCGGCCACCGCGCCATAGCCAGTGCGCACCGGGTTGACCGCCACCACTTTCGCGCCGCGGCCCTTCAGCTGCCCGAGGCCGAGCTTGATCGGATTGGAATCGTGGTCTTCGGCCACGCCCCATAGCATCAGGTAGCGCGTGTGTTCCCAATCGGGCTCGCCGAATTCCCAGAAGCTGCCGCCCAGCGTGTACAGCCCACCGGCCGCCATGTTTACCGAGCAGAAGCCGCCGTGTGCGGCGTAATTGATGGTGCCGTATTGCTGCGCCCACCAGCCGGTCAGCGCCTGCGACTGATCGCGGCCGGTGAAGAAGGCCAGCCGGTCGGGGTCGCGCGCACGCGTCTCGGCCAGCCAGCCCGCCGCCAGCGTCAGCGCCTCGTCCCATTCGATTTCGCGGAACTCGCCGCTGCCGCGCTCGCCCGTGCGCAGCATCGGCTTGCGCAATCGCGCAGGCGAGTAGTGCTGCATGATGCCGGCCGACCCCTTGGCGCAAAGCACGCCGCGGTTCACCGGGTGCGCGGGATTGCCTTCGATGTAACGCACCTTGCCATCACGCAGATGCACGTTTATGCCGCAGCGGCAGGCGCACATGTAGCAGGTGGTCTGCTTGACGTCGTCGCCCACCGGTTTGTGCAGATCGATCAGCGGCTCGCCCATCCGCCTATTGTGCCGGGCATCGCCGGGCACGGCGAGCGCCGGGTTGCCCGTGCTGCGCCGCAGCGGTTCAGTTCGGCGCGTTCACCTTGATTTTCGGGCTGTTGAAATCGGTGTACAGCATGCGCATGGAAAACGGCTTGCCGGCACTCTTGCCGGACGTCTCGAGTTGCAGCACCTGGCCGCTGGCGACACCGACCCAGACGGTGCTGGTGTATTGGTCCTTGCCCTTCGCGCTCAGGAAGCGGTAGAGGCGCGCGGGCTGGGCGCCGACCCGGCCCATGCCCTGGCTCTCGACGGTGGTGCCCTTTTCGAGTTCCTTCATCGCGTCCTGGTTGCGGTACTTGGCGAAGGTGCCCTTGGGCATCGGCATCTTCATGGTCTGGCCGTCGTGGCTCATGTACATGGTGTCGCCGATGATCACGCTGGATGGGGCGCCTGTCGGTGTAACCCTGAACCGGTCCGGGGCCTGGAACTCCACCACGGACACCGTCTTGTTGCTGGACAGGTCGACCATGGTGGCCTTGAAGGACTTGAGCGCCACGTTTCGGACGAAGGCGTCGTGCAGCTCCTGGCGGGCGTCGGCCCAGGCGGCGGGGGCGAGGGTCAGGGCCAGAAGGGCCAAGATGGCGCGTCGGAACATGGGGGCTCTCCTGCGCATGGCGACAATCGCCCGGCGATGCCATTCTAGACGCAAATCCGGGCGACACCCGGACAGGCAAGCCGCGACCATGGACCGCTACGAACGAATCCTCGCCCTGCATCGGCACATGAAAATGGCGCGCTATCCGGTGCCGCTGGCGCGCCTGATGGACGAGCTCGATTGTTCGCGCGCCACTCTGTATCGCGACATCGCCTTCCTGCGCGATGCGCTGGGCGCGCCGATTGAAAGCGACTCCACCGGTGAAGGTGGTTTCCGCTACGACGAAAAAGAGGCCGAGCGTTTCGAACTGCCGGGACTGTGGTTGAACTCTGACGAACTGCATGCGCTGCTCGCGACGCACCAGTTGCTCGACCGCACCGGCAGCGGCGTGTTGTCGTCGGCGCTGGCGCCGCTGAAGACCCGGATCGAATCCCTGCTGGCGCAACAAGCCGGTGGCAAGCGCTGGCCGATGGAGCGTGTACGCGTGATCGGCAGTTATGTGCGCCGCCGCGACGAGATCGCCTTCCGCGTCGTGGCCGGCGCGGTGCTGGAGCGCAAGCGCGTGGTCTTCGACTACCTGGCGCGCTCCACCAATGAACGCACGCATCGCGTGGTATCGCCGCAACGGCTAACCCACTATCGCGACAACTGGTACCTCGATGCCTTCGACCACGAGCGCGAAGCGCTGCGCAGCTTTTCTGTGGATCGCATCCAGCATGCGCGGGTGCAGGATGAGGCCGCGATCGACCTGCCCGATGACGAGCTCGACCTGCACCTGGCCTCGAGCTACGGCATCTTTTCCGGCGCGCCGAAGGGCACGGCTACCATCGTCTTTTCGCCGAAGGCCGCCCGTTGGGTTGCCGACGAGCATTGGCACTCCAAGCAGGAAGGGCGCTTCCTGCCCGATGGTCGTTATCAGCTGAAGCTGCCCTACAGCAATGCCAAGGAATTGCTGATGGACGTGCTGCGCTATGGCGCCGACGCGGAAATAACCGAGCCGGTCAGCCTGCGCGAGCAGGCCAAGACCCTGTTGCAGCTGGCCTTGTCGGCCTACGAGCGCTGATTACTGCTGCTCGGGAAACTGCGGCACGCGTTTGATGTCGCCGGGCGTGTAGCCATAGGCGGCGAATTTTTCCTTCAGTGAATTGAACTGCGCATCATCCATGCGTTGTTCGCGACTGAAGACCCAGGCGAGCTTGCCCGACGGCTGTCCAATCAGGGCCCAGGAATAATCGGGCGCCACTTCCAGGATCAGGTAGTCGGCCTTCAACAGTCCGCCGAAAAAGGCGATCTTCCAGCGCGTGTTGTTGCTGCCGGGTACGACGGTCGCAAGCGCGTTCATGCGTTTTTCGGGCTTGTCGAAGGCCTTGCGATAAACGAACACGTTGTCGATCTTTCCGTCCGGGCGCAGCGCATAGACGTCGGCGCTGGCAATCTTGCCGCGCTCGGCAAAGTAGGGAATGTTGCCGATCACCCACCAGCGGCCCATGTAGCGGTCAAGGTCCACCACGGCCTTGGATGTCAGCTCGGGCTCGCGTGCCTGGGCGCGATTGGCCAGCACGGCCCAGACGGCGACGGCCAGCAGTAGTACCAGGAAAATTCGCATGCGTTCATCCAGCTTCGGGTTGGTCAGCATGGGCAGGCCAACCTGAAGATGATGTCAACGCGCGCGCCTGCTTCTCAGGCTGTGAGAAATCGACCCGGCACAGTGGCCGCACGTTCAGCTACGGAGCCCCGCCATGTCACACGCCCATCGAGTTTTCGCCCGCCTGCTCTGGCAGTGGCTTGCCGTCGGTCTGTTGCTGACCCTGCTGTTCCCCGCCGCGCGAGGCAGCAGTGTGGTGCTCGGGCCGCTCGCATTCTGGCTGCTCGGCGCTCCGCTGATCAGCCTCATCGTGTTCTACCGGCATGCGCTGGCGGCGGCCTGGCTTGGAGTCCTCGTCTCCACGCCAGGTCGTCGCCGGGCTCGCCGCGTGGCGCTGCCGGCGCCGCGCGCCGTATTCAGCGCGCGGTCCGTGCCTGCCCGGAGGCGCGCCGCCTGATCTGCGCTTCACATTGACGCATGTCACGTGACACGCTACATTGGACGATGATCAAGTCTTTCGCGGATCGCCGGACCCAGGATCTCTATGCCACTGGCAAAGCCAAGCGATTTCCAACTGAAATCGCTGCGCGAGCCGCCCGAAAGCTCGAGTACCTGAACCTTGCGATTCAACTTGATGACCTCAAAGTGCCGCCTGGCAACAAGCTTCATGCCCTCGGTGGCGACAGGAAAGGACAACATGCAATCGCAGTAAACGACCAATGGCGACTCTGCTTCCGATTCCGCGATGGCGACGCGTTCGACGTCGAGATCTGCGACTACCACTGACTCAAGGAGCCGAATCATGAGCATTCCCAATACGTCTGGCATCAAGCGCCGGCCCACGCATCCCGGCGAATTCCTTCGCGAGGATTTCCTGCCTGACTATGGTCTGACCGTAGCCCGCCTGGCCGAGGCTGTGGGCGTGTCCCGTCAGTCAATCAATGATTTGCTGCGCGAGCGCCGGGCGCTCAGCCCGGAAATGGCCCTCAGGTTGGCCCGTCTGTTTGGCAACTCGCCGGAGTTCTGGCTGAACGCCCAGCGGGCCGTCGATCTCTGGGATGCCGCCCAATCCATCAAGGCGCAGGTTGCTCGAATCAAGACGCTGAAAGCCGCATAAGTACCCGTTCTGGCTTCGCGAATTGCCCAGAGTGGCGTTGAATGGCACCGCCTGATTTTCGCTTCACGGGAGGCGTGCTAGCTTTCACGCTTCCTTTTCACCGGAGCCGCGAATGCGACCCACCCTTGCCTGCTGCCTCGCCAGCCTACTGCTGGCGACCAGCACCGGAGCCCACGCCGTGACCGTTGACCCGTACCTGTGGCTTGAAGATGTAGAAGGTAACAAGGCCCTGGACTGGGTACGCGCGCAGAATGCGCAGTCGCAGAAGGTCCTCACCACCGATCCCGCATTCGAAACCCTGCGCGGCGACCTGCGCGCCATCCTCGATTCCGATGCGCGCATTCCCGACATCGACAAGATCGGTGATCATTTCTACAACTTCTGGCGCGACCAGAAGAACCCCGCCGGCCTCTGGCGCCGCACCACGCTGGCCGAATACCGCAAGCCATCGCCGCAGTGGGAAGTGCTGATCGACCTCGATGCGCTGAACGCCGCCGAAGGCGTCACCTGGGTCTGGCATGGCGTCGATTGCCTGAAACCGGAAAATCGTCGCTGCCTGATCGCGCTCTCCCGCGGCGGCGCCGATGCCGATGTCACCCGCGAATACGATCTGTCCACCCAGTCCTGGGTCGGCGATGGCTTCAGCCGCCCCGAGGCCAAGGGCAGCCTGGGCTGGCGTGACGCCGACAGCGTCTTTGTCACCACCGATTTCGGCCCGGGGTCGATGACGACCTCAGGCTACGCGCGCATTGCAAAAATCTGGCAGCGCGGCACGCCGATGGCCGAGGCGCGCACGGTTTACGAAGCCAAGGCCGACGACCTGGGGGCGTGGATCTATCGCGACCACACGCCAGGCTTCCAACGCGACTTCGTCGCGCGAATCATTGCTTTCTACAACGACGAACTCTTCCAACTGCTCGATGACGGCAGGCTGGTGAAAGTGGATGCGCCCAATACCGCGAAGAAGTCCGTCCACCGCCAGTTCCTGACCCTGGAACTGCGCGAACCCCTAGTGGTCGGCGACAAGACCTATCCGGCCGGCGCATTGCTGGCGACGAATTTCGACGCCTACATGAAGGGCGCGCGCGACTACAGGGTGTTGTTCGAGCCCACGGCTACGCGCTCGCTCGCTGCCACCACCTGGACCCGCAACCACTTGTTGTTGAACGTGCTCGAAGACGTCAAGAGCCGCATCACGGTGATGACGCCAAACGATGATGGCAGCTGGCGCACGGCGACGCTGCCGGGCACGCCGGACCTTGCCGACATCGCCATCGAAGCGGTGGACGATGAAGTGTCGGACGACTATTTCATGACGGTCAGCAGCTACCTGACGCCCACGTCCTTGCTGATGGGCACGGTCGGCAAATCCCCCGGGTTGCTCAAGCAGTTGCCCGCTTTCTTCGATGCCGGCGGTTTCAACGCGACCCAGCATTTCGCTACCAGCAAGGACGGCACGCGGGTGCCGTACTTCATGGTCGCCAGCAAGGACCTGGTCGCCAACGGCAGCAACCCGACGCTGTTGTATGGCTACGGCGGCTTCGAAGTTTCCGAGACGCCGCATTATTCGGCCGGCGTCGGCCGGGCCTGGCTGAGCCAGGGCGGCGTGTTCGTGGTCGCCAATATCCGGGGTGGTGGCGAATACGGTCCGGGCTGGCACAAGGCGGCGCTGCGCGAGAAGCGGCCGCGCGCCTATGAGGATTTCGCAGCCGTCGCCGAAGACCTGGTCGCGCGCAAGATGACCACGCCCAAGCACCTGGGCATCCAGGGCGGCAGCAACGGCGGACTGCTGATGGGCAACATGACCGTGATGTATCCGCAGCTGTTCGGCGCGGTCGTCTGCCAGGTGCCGCTGCTGGACATGAAGCGCTACAGCCACCTGCTGGCGGGGGCCTCGTGGATGGCCGAGTACGGCGACCCGGACAAACCCGCGGACTGGGCCTTCATCCAGGGCTTTTCGCCCTACCACAACGTGAAACCGGGCGTGGCATACCCGCCGGTATTGTTCACTACCTCCACCCGCGACGACCGCGTGCATCCGGGCCATGCCCGCAAGATGATGGCTCGCATGACCGAGCAGGAGCATGATGTGCTGTACTACGAAAACATCGAAGGCGGCCACGGGGGATCGGCCAACAACGAGCAAGCGGCCTTCATGCAGGCGCTGTCGTGGACCTTCCTGAAACAGAAGCTTTTTTGAAGCCGGGCATCCAACCGAACAGGGGAATCCGATGAAACTGACCCACCTCGCCCTCGCCGCCGTTTTCGGCGCAGGCGCCTTCACGAACACGAGTGCTGCAGACATGCCCAAGCCACCCACCGTTGCCAAGAAGCCGCACGAGGTCAGCGCGCCTTTCGGCGCGACCCGCAATGACCCCTATTACTGGCTGCGCGACGACACGCGCAAAAATCCCCAAATGCTGGCCTATCTGAAGGCCGAAAACGACTATGCCGATGCGCTGCTGGCATCGAGCAAGGGACTACAGGACAAATTGTTCACGGAAATCACCGGGCGCATCAAGCAAGACGATGCCTCGGTGCCGTATCGCCTGCGCGGCTACTGGTATTACACGCGGTTTGAAACCGGCAAGGACTACGCCATCGCCGCGCGTCGCCTGGGCAGCATGGACGCGCCGGAAGAAATCCTGCTAGACCAGAATGCGATGGCTGAGGGCAAGGCCTTCTTCCAGGTCGGTGGCGCGGCCACCAGCATGGACAACAAGCTGCTGGCCTGGGCCGAGGACACCATCGGCCGCCGTCAGTTCGTGCTGCGCGTGAAGGATATCGCCAGCGGAAAGGTATTCGACGACGTGGTCACCAACATCGAGGCCAACATCGTCTGGAGCGATGACAACCGAACCCTGTTCTACATCGAGAAGGACCCGGTGACGCTGTTGTCCAAGCGCGTCAAGTCGCACGTGCTCGGCACGCCCGCCGCGCAGGACAAGCTGGTGTACGAGGAAGAAGACGAAACGTTTTACATGGGCATCAAGCGCACGCGATCGGACAAGTTCATCTGCATCACCGTGGACAGCACGGTCAGCACCGAAGTGCGTTGTACCCCTGCGGCCAACCCGGGCGCGTTCACCGTGATAGCGCCACGCCAGCGTGATTTCGAATACCAGGCCGACCACCTGGGCGACCGCTGGGTCATGCGCACCAATCTCGATGCGCCGAACTTCCGCCTGATGACACTGGCCGATAGCACGCCGCTGGGCGATCGCAGCAAGTGGTCGGAACTGGTGCCGCATTCGACCGACGTCTATATCGAAGACTACGAACTGTTCGACGGCTTCATCACCATTGAAGAACGCTCCGGCGGCCTCAAGCGCCTGCGCACCCTGACCAACGCGGGCAAGAGCGAATTCGTCGCGTCGGACGAGCCGGCCTACACGATGGCGCTCGACAACAATGCCGAGCCCAATACTTCCTGGTTGCGCTACAGCTACAACTCACTGACCACGCCCAAGACGGTTTACGAAGTGGACACCACCAGCGGTGAGCGCAAGTTGCTCAAGCGCGAGCCCGTGCTGGGCGGCTACGATCCGGCCAACTACGTGACCGAACGCCTGTGGGCGCCGGCGCGTGACGGAACCAAGGTGCCGGTGTCCATCGTCTATCGCAAGGGATTCAAGAAGGACGGCACGGCGGCGATGCTGCAGTACGCCTACGGCAGCTATGGAATTTCCTCCGACCCCGCCTTCAATGTCAGCAATGTCAGCCTGCTCGACCGCGGCGTGGTCTATGCCATCGCGCACATCCGCGGCGGCCAGGAGATGGGTCGCACGTGGTATGACGACGGCCACCTGATGAACAAGATGAATTCGTTCACCGACTTCATCGACGTGACGCGCTTCCTGGTGAAGGAAGGTTATGCAGCGCCCAACCGAGTCGCGGCCCGCGGCGGCAGTGCCGGTGGCCTGCTGATGGGTGGCATCGCCAACATGGCGCCGAAGGACTACCGCATCATCATCGCGCAGGTGCCGTTCGTGGACGTGGTGACGACGATGCTGGACGAGTCCATCCCGCTGACCACCAACGAGTTCGACGAGTGGGGCAACCCGAAGGACAAGAAGTTCTACGACTACATGTTGTCGTACTCACCCTATGACAACGTGGCGAAGCAGGACTATCCGGCCTTCTACGTCGGCACCGGCTTGTGGGATTCGCAGGTGCAGTATTACGAGCCGACCAAGTGGGTCGCGCGCCTGCGCGACATGAAGACCGGTTCGCAGCCGCTGGTGTATCGCGTCAACATGGAAGCCGGACACGGCGGCAAGTCGGGCCGTTTCCAGCGCTACCACGAGATCGCCGAAAGCTACGCCTTCATGCTCGAGCAACTGGGCATCAAGGACTAGGCGGCGCAACCCAGCGCAACCACGCATAGCCAAGCACGCCCGCCACCAGCGAGGCGATGAACACGGCAAGCTTGGAGGCGTCGATGGACACCGGGTCGCCCGCGAACGCGAGCGACCCGATGAAGATGGCCATCGTGAAACCAATGCCGCCCAGCATGCCGGCGCCGACCAGATGGCTCCAGCGCATGCCGTGAGGCAGGCTGGCGACGCCGGTGACGATGGCGAGCCAGCAGAACGCGACCACACCCAGCGGCTTGCCCAGGACCAATCCCGCCAGGATGCCGAGGCTGTTGGCCTCAGTAAGGTCGGCCGCCCAGTCGCTGCCGATGACCACGCCGGTATTGGCCAGCGCAAACAGCGGCAGGATCAGGAAGGCCACGGGCTTGTGCAGGTGGTGTTCCAGTCGATGCGATGGCGAAGTCTCGTCGTCCGAGCGCGCGGAATAGGGAATCGCAAAGGCCAGTAGCACGCCAGCCAACGTGGCGTGCACGCCCGACTTCAGCATCAGCCACCACAATAGCCCGCCCCCGATCAGATACGGCGCCAGGTGCATCCAGCGCAGCCATTTATTGGCGATGAACAGGGCTAGCCACACCGCGGCGGCGGCGAGCAGGTAGGCGGTCGATACCTTGGCGGTGTAAAGCGTGGCGATGACGATGATCGCGCCGAGGTCGTCGATCACGGCGAAGGCCACGACGAAGACCTTCAGCGACAAGGGCACGCGGCTGCCCAGTATCGCCAGCACGCCCAGCGCGAACGCAATGTCGGTCGCCATCGGGATGCCCACGCCGGCCTGCGTCGGCGTGCCAATGTTGAAAGTAAAATGGATAGCGGCCGGGACCAGCATGCCGCCCAGCGCAGCGAAGATCGGCAGCAAGGCATTGCGCAGGCTGGACAACTCGCCGCTGTAGATCTCGCGCTCGAGCTCAAGCCCGATCAGCAGGAAGAACACCGCCATCAGGCCGTCGTTGATCCAGTGCTGCAGACCCATGCCGGCGATCGGCAGCTGCCAGAAATGCGCGTAGGCCGAGCCCATCGCCGAGTTGGCGACGATCAAGGAGAAGGCGGTGCAGCCGAGCAACAGCAGCGCGCTCGATTTTTCTGAATCGACGAATTGCCGGAATGTTTCGGTGATCTTGATCGGCAGCATCGGTGTCCTAAAGAATGAAGGGCAGCAGCCACCAGCTGCGACGGCGATACTCATCCCAGCCCGGGTGTCGCGACAGGCTGGCTTCCTTCATCACCATGTTCACCGCGAACACGCAGATCCAGACGAAGGCGAGCACCAGCCACGGCAGCCAGTGCCAGACCATCAGGGCGAAGCTGCCGTACACCAGCATCTCGCCCAGGTAGTTGGGATGGCGAATGTAACGGAACATACCGTCCGTGATCAGGCCCGGTTGGACCCGCAAGCTGAAGTACTTCTGTGCATCCGCCCCGATCATGATCGTGCAGCCGACGATGCACAGGCTGATGCACAGGCAATACCAGGCCGCATCGGGCAGCGGATAGTCGGGTTGTACGCTGCCTGAAATCAGCAGCCAGCCGAACAACCAGTACCAGCCCAGCACCAGCACGAAGGCGTTGATGCCGCCGCCCACGGTGACCCGCGCTTGCCACGCCGGATCGGGAAAGGCGAGGTCCTTGATGATCCAGGCCAGACCATAACTTCCGTGCAGGGCGAGGTAGATCCACGCCGCGGTCGAGGTGTTCGAGTAGAACCACATCAGGCCGCCGAGGAAGGCGAACGTACCCGCCTTCTGGAAATTCACCACCCACGAAAGTTTCCACGGCCGCGGGCCGCCGAGGAAATCGCGCGACAGGTAGCCGACCAGCGCGTGCATCTTCCTGGCCCAGGCGGGTGCCGTGTTCATGCGCCCTCACCCTGTCGTTCGCCGGGGCCTACTTCCCGAATGACCATCGCGATCCCATCACCAGTGCGATGCCGCCGAGGATAGCAATTGCAGCGAGCACGAGGCGAAGGCTGGGTGATTCGCCGAGGAAGGCGATGCCGCCCAGGGCCACGATCACCGGAACGCAAAGCTGCGCCGTGGCCGCGTGCGTGGCCGGCAGGGACGGCAGCACGGCGTACCAGACCGCGTAACCCAGGCCCGAAGCCAACGCACCGGAGGCGATGGCGCAGGCGATGCCGGTGGCGTCCACGGACAGGTCGGCGTTGAAAAGCAGCACCAGCAGCAAGCCGAGCGGTGCGGCGCGCAGGAAATTTCCAGCGGTCACGATGATGGGGTTGCCCATGCCGCGGCCGCGCAGGGAATACACCGCCCAGGCAACACCGGCTGCCAGCATCAAGAGGGCGCCGGCCAGGGGCGGCGCGGAAAAGCCTGGAAGCAACAATCCCAGCAACCCCGCCAGGGCCAACGACAGGCCGAGCCACTGCAGCGCGCTGAAACGCTCGCCCTTCCACAAGCCGTGGCCGATCATGCTGGCCTGCACCGCGCCGAACAGAATCAATGCGCCGGTGGCGGCAGTCAGGCTGAGGTAGGCGAAGGAAAATGCCGCGGCATAAGTGAACAGGGCCAGGGCCGAGGGCCAATTGCCGCCACCGATGCCCGGCACCCCATGTACGCGCAGCATCAGGCCGAGCATCGCGGCGCCCGACAGCAGGCGGACGGCGGTGAAGCTGGCCGCGTCCATGCCGACCGGACCCAACGCGATGCGGCAAAGCAGGGAATTGCCGGCGAAGGCCAGCAGGGCCAGGCCGGTCAGCAGGAAAAGTCGGAGCGACAGCGGCGGCCGGTCTGGATCATTCGCGCTGGTCCCCATGTTCGCCTGCCCTGCGTTGGCCCCGTGCCGGGGCCTGCGCCGGACCCGAGGGTCGGACTATACTCCGGCCATGAAAACCAACCGCATCGCCGCCCTGTTCCTGGCCCTGTTCGCCCTGACCCTGCTTGCCGCCTGCGGCAACAAGGGCGAC
>JANNWV010000101.1:0-8177 GCA_031408815.1 Gammaproteobacteria bacterium | reverse complement strand
GCGAACGCGGGTGAAATGGCGGAGTCGCGGTAGTCCACGCGCTTGCGCGCGAAGGCCGTGCCGTCCGGGCAGCGATACAGCACCAGGCGCTCGACCAGGCGGCCGGCCTGGCTGCGCAGCCAGTGATGTTCCCGATACAGTTCGGCCGAGGTCACGGGGTTGCGCGCCACGCCCTCCTCGAAGCGCAGGGCATCGTCGGCCGCCAGCGCCGGGCCTGCGAACAGGACGGAAAACAGGGCGCATAAGCGAGGCGTGAAGGCCGGGTGCATAGCCCACTATGCCCTTCGAACTAGTGTACGTCGCGTAAATCGCGGCTACGATATAAGGCGTTTTTCCATCCGTCCCTTTCCAGGTGTACCCCATGACCCAGCCGTCGCGCGCCAACCGCGCCCGTTATCTCGTGCTTGCGCTCGGCCTCGCGCTCGGCACCGCCAGCACGATTCCTGCTTCCTTCGCCAAGACGCCTGCTGCCAGGGCGGCGGTCGGCGTGGACATCGCCTACGAGCAATTCACCTTGCCCAACGGCCTGCGCGTGGTCGTGCATACGGACCGCAAGGCGCCGATCGTCGCGGTGAACATCTGGTACCACGTGGGTTCGAAGGACGAACCGCAGGGCAAGTCGGGCTTCGCGCATTTGTTCGAACACCTGATGTTCCAGAGCTCGGAAAACCATCCGGGTGAATATTTCGCGCCGTTCAAGCAGGTCGGCGTGACCGATCAGAACGGTACGACCAATACCGACCGAACCAATTATTTCCAGAACGTGCCGACCACGGCGTTGGACACCGCGCTGTTCATGGAATCCGATCGCATGGGCCATCTGCTCGGCGCGATCGACCAGGCCGACCTGGACGAACAACGCGGCGTCGTGCAGAACGAAAAGCGCCAGGGCGAGAACCAGCCCTACGGCCGCACCTACAACGCACTCGTCGACAAGATCTATCCGAAGACGCATCCCTACGGCCATACCGTCATCGGTTCGATGAACGACTTGAATGCCGCTTCGCTCGAAGACGTGAAGTCCTGGTTCCGCAGCTGGTACGGCCCGAACAACGCCGTGCTGGTGCTGGCTGGCGACATTGACCTGGCCACTGCGAAAGCGAAGGCCGAGAAATTCTTCGGCGACATTCCGGCCTCCGCATCGCTCAAGCCCAAGCCGCCGATGATCGCCGCGCGCAAGGCCACGACGCGTGATGCAATGACCGACCGCGTTGCGCAGGTTCGCATCATCCGCACCTGGAACGTGCCACAGTACAGCTCGCCTGACGTGCAGAGCCTGCAGCTGTTCGCGCAGGTACTCGGCGGCAGCCGCACCTCTCGCCTCGACAAGCGCCTTGCCTTCGGGGACAAGTTGGTCGACCAGGTCAGCGCGTCGATGGAGGCCTCCGAACTCGGCGGCACCTTCGACATCGTCGCCAACGTCAAGAAAGACGTGGATCCGGCCCTTGTCGAAAAAGCGATCGACGAAGAACTGACCCGCCTGTTGAAGGAAGGTCCGACCGCGGCCGAGCTCGACCAGGCCCGTACCGTGTTCAAGGCCGGCTTCGTGCGCGGCATCGAGCGCATCGGCGGCTTCGGCGGCAAGGCCGATGCACTGGCCGAATGCACCGTGTACACCGGTAATCCGGGCTGCTTCCGCGACCAGTTGGCGCGTATCGCCACGGCGTCGCCGAAGCAAGTTACCCGCAGCGCCCGGAAGTGGCTGCGCAAGGGCGACCACATCCTGACCATCAGCCCCGGTGAAGTGACGCCGACCGTCGAAGAGCCGTCAGTCAGCGACGGCAAGCCGGCCGCATTGCCGCCGGTGGACAAGAAGTTCAAGACCCTCGCCAGCGACCTCGATCGCAGCAAGGGCGTGCCGGTTACCGACACGTTCCCCGACCTGACGTTGCCGGCGATGCAGCGTGCGAGCCTCAGCAACGGCATCAAGGTGATCCTGGCCGAGCGCCACGACGTGCCCGTGGTGCAGATGAGCATGGAATTCCCGGGCGGATTCTCGTCCGACCGCGGCCGCAAGGTCGGCACCGCCAGCTTCACGATGGGCATGCTCGATGAAGGCGCCGGGGATTACGACGTGATCGCGCTGGGCAACCGCACCGAATCGCTGGGCGCCGCCATCGGCACCAGCGCCAGCGTGGACTCGGCCGACGTGAGCCTGTCCGCCCTGAAGGAGAAGCTCGACGAGTCGATCGCGCTCTACAGCGACGTGATCCGCCGCCCGCGCCTGGAAACGGGCGAGATCGAGCGCGTGCGCGCCAACTGGCTTGCCGCCATCCGTCAGGAAAAGACTTCGCCCAACGGCATGGTGTCGCGCGTGTTGTCGCCGATGCTCTATGGCGCCGGCCATCCGTACGCCATCCCGTCGTCGGGTACCGGCTATGAGGCCGACATCGCCGCGCTGGCCCGCGAAGACATGCTGGCCTGGCATACCGAACAAGTGCGTCCGGACCGCGCCACGCTGATGATCGTCGGCGACACCACGCTGGCTGAAATCACCCCGCTGCTGGAAAAACATTTCGGTGACTGGAAGGCCACGGACGCCGGCAAGCCGGTCGAGGCGATTCCTGCCGCACCGATCGCCAGCGCACCCCGCGTGTTCCTGGTCGACCAGAAGGGTGCGATCCAGTCCAACATCGTGGCCGCACAACTGGTGGCGCCGGTGACTGATCCGGGCTCGATCGAATTCGACATCGCCAATGCCGTGTTCGGCGGTGACTTCACCTCGCGATTGAACATGAACCTGCGTGAGGACAAGCACTGGTCCTACGGCGCCCGCAGCGGCGCTACCGCCACCCTCGGCCAGCGCCTGTGGACGGCCAGCGCGCCGGTGCAGAGCGACAAGACCCTTGAGGCCATCAAGGAAGTGCAGCGCGAAATCGACGAATACGCCAACGCCAAGCGTCCGGCCAACGCCGAGGAAGTGAAGCGCATCCAGGCCATCACCGTCCGCAGCTTGCCCGGCTCGTTTGAAACCGCGCGCGCCGTGCTCGCCACCATCGCCGGCATCAACCGCTACTCGCGCCCGGACGATTACGTGCAGATGCGCAAGGCGAAGATCGAGGCGATGACGCCGGAAACGGTGCAGGCGGCGGCCAAGGCCTTCGTGCCGCAGGCGATGACCTGGGTGATCGTGGGTGATCTGGAAAAGATCGAAGCCGGCATTCGCGCGCTGAACATCGGCACGGTGCAGGTGGTGGACGCCGACGGCAAGCTGGTTCGCTGATCGCTTGTCGTCGCTCATGAACGGTTCACGACGGACGCGGCCACAATCGCGTTCGTCGACGCCCGGTTTGGAGAGTTTCATGCGCATCATTCTTTTCGTGGCTGCATCAACGCTTGCCTTGTCGGCCTGCACCTTCGTGAAGATGGGTCCGGGTGCGGACGAGGTTCGCGTCATCGCCCAAGGCGCGCCGTCTGCTGGTTGCGAGAAGCGCGGCGAGATCGACGTGTCCGTGAAGGACCGCCTGGGTCCGTATGAACGCGACGAATTGCGCGTGAAGGATGAATTGGAAACACTGGCGCGCAATGAAGCGCCCAGCGTGTCCGCCGACACGATCCAGCCCAAGTCGGCGCCTGCGGATGGCGCGCAACGCTTCATTGCGTACCGCTGCAACGGCGCCAGGCTTGTGACGGACCCGCCAAAAGACCGCGCAGAAACGACGCCGCTGAAGGACTAGTGCGCTTGGGCCATTGAGCCCAAAGGGCAAAACGGGTAACTTGGAAGGGTTTCCCCCCAGGTCAAATCAATGCTGTTCGAGCACGTTGCAATCGCAGGCCTCGCCCATATCGATGCGCCCCATGCGCTGAGTTCGGCCGAGATCAATGCCCAACTCAAGCCGACGATGGATCGCCTGGGCATCCGCACCGACGTGCTCAGCGACATCGCCGGCATCCACTCGCGTCGGATGTGGGACAAGGATACCCTGGCTTCCGATGCCGCCACCATGGCCGGTGAAAAAGCCCTGCTGGACGCCGGCATCTCGCGCGACAAGATTGGCTTGCTGGTCAATACCTCGGTCAGTCGCGATTTCCTCGAACCGTCCACGGCCAGCATCGTGTCCGGCAACCTTGGCCTTGGCGAAGACTGCCAGAATTTCGACGTGGCCAATGCCTGCCTTGCGTTCCTCAACGGCATGGACATCGCCAGCCGCATGATCGAACGCGGCGAAATCGAATACGCGCTGGTCGTCGATGGCGAAACCGCCAACCTGGTTTACGCCAACACGATGAAGCGCATGCTGGCGCCGGACGTGACCGAAGAACAATTCCGCAGCGAACTCGCGTCCCTGACGCTGGGTTGCGGCGCCGCAGCGATGGTGTTGTCGCGCAGCGAACTGTGCCCCGACGCACCGCGCTACAAGGGCGGCGTGACCAAGGCCGCCACCGAGTGGAACGGCCTGTGTCGCGGCAACCTCGACCGCATGGTCACCGACACCCGCATGTTGCTGATCGAAGGCCTGAAGCTGGCCACCAAGACCTTTGCCGCCGCGCGCCTCGCGCTGGGCTGGGTGGTTGGCGAAATCGATGAATTCGTGATCCACCAGGTGTCGCGCGTGCACACCGATGCGATGGTGAAGGCGTTCGGCATCGACCCGGCGAAAGTGCTGACCATCTTCCACGAGCACGGCAACATCGGCCCGGCGTCCGTGCCGATCGTGCTCAGCAAGTTGCGTGACCTGGGCCGCCTGAAGAAAGGCAGCCGCGTTGCACTGCTCGGCATCGGCTCGGGCCTGAATTGCTCGATGGCCGAAGTGGTCTGGTAATAGGTCGCATCAGCGCGCGTTCGCCGTCGCTTCCAGCACGGCGACACCGGTAGCCCTTTCAAGATCGATGGTCGCAGTCCAGCGAACGCGCTGTGCTTCGATCCTGTCCTTCATTGACGCCAGGCGCGCGCGACGTGCGTCGAAAACTGCCGACGAATCCGTGGCGCCCTGGCGATAGGTTTGCCGCGCCAGCGTCTCGAGCCGTGTCTGCTGGTTGAAGTGATGGTCGGCCTGTCCGGCCGCCTGGTGGGCTGCGACCAAACTTGCGATGGCAAGTTCCACTTCCAGCGGTACCTGGCGACGAACCGCGTCGGCGGCAAACTGGGCTTGCGCGACTTGCGCATCGGCGAGATCGCGGCGCGCCTTGCCCGTGTCGAAGAGGGGCAGTGCGAGTTGCAGGTTTGCGCCAGCAAAGCTCATGCCGCTGGTTTCGCGCATCCCTGCCGGGCCCAGCGACGGTTGCGTGGCCCGCAGCGCGCCCGTGCTAAGCAGACGATCACTGCGGGCCTGTTGCACGCTGGCATCGGCGGCGGCCAACGAAGCCCGATGGGTGGATGCCAATGCCTGCAGCGCCGGCTCGTCGATTCCGGGGAAGACGAAGGCCGGAAACGAAGCAGGCAGTCGAATACCTGCCGAGGAGCGCAGCCCGAGTTGCAGCCCGAGCGCGGCGCGGGCTTTCGCCAACGCCGCCTCGGCCGACTGTTGATCGTGGGCCTGCATGGATACCAGCGCCTGTTGTTGCGCGATGGCGCTGGCCCGGATCGCCCCTTGCCGTGCCTCGCCCGTTCGCAATGCCAGGACTTCATTTTCCAGCGCCCAGCCGTCACGAACCGACGTCACCAAAGCCTGTGCAGCAATGGCTTCGTAGTAGGCGGCCTTGGTGTCCTGCACCCGAGCGACCAGCTGGCCAATGACATCGGCTTCAACCACGCGGCTGGCGGCGTCGGCGACAGCGATGCGGCGTGAGCGCGTGAACAGGTCGAACAGGTCCTGCATCAGGCTGTATTGGAGTTCGATGCGGCCGCCTCCGTCCGGACGAAGCGCCATCAAGTCCAGCATCGGGTTGGCCAGCAAACCCGCTTGCACGCGTTCGGCCTGTGCTGCGTCCAGGCGGGCGAGTTGGGCGCGAACCTGCGGGTTGTTCGCCAGCGCGGCCTGCACGGCGCGATCCACCGTCAACTCCGCTTCCATGAAGCGCGAATCGAGATAGGGGTCATCGGGCGCCGGCAGTCGCACACTTGAAGAGCCCGCACTGATGACTGCCGCTGTGACTCGCGAAGGATCTTTCTCGATCGGCGCCGTCGCGCAAGCTGTGGCCAGCATCGACAGCGCCAGCAGCGCGCAAATCCTGACATCGTTCATGTCGATTCTCCTTTCCCTTTTCGCAAGCCACGACTCAACCAGAGCTTGTAGACCGCAGGAATGACGAGCAGTGAAAGCAGCGGCGCACTCAACATGCCGCCAAGCATCGGCGCGGCGATGCGCTGCATGGTGGCGGCGCCCGCGCCGGTCGCGAGCACGATCGGCAACAGGCCCGCAATAATCGTCACGACCGTCATGGCCTTGGGCCGGACGCGACGCAGCGCGCCTTCGCTGAGTGCATGGTCGAGGTCGGTCAGCGATTTCAGTTCGCCATTGGCGCGGGCGCGCTTCACCGCGCTGTCCAGGTAGATCAGCATCACCACGCCAAATTCGGCGGCCACGCCGGCCAGCGCGATGAAGCCCACCGCCACCGCGACTGAAAACGAATAGCCAAGCAACCACAGCAACCACAGGCCGCCGACCAGTGCGAACGGCACCGTCAGCATCACCAGGCTGGCTTCGGCCACCCGTCGAAATGCCGCGAACAACAATCCAAACACGATGATCAAGGTCAGCGGCACGGCCAGTCGCAGGCGCTCGCCCGCGCGCTGCAGGTGTTCGTAGCTGCCGGCCCATTGCCAGGTGACGCCTGCCGCGGGTTTGGCCTGCGCGGCCAGGGCTTTTTCGGCGCGGGCGATGTAGCGCCCGAGGTCCTTCTCATCGAGGTCGACGAAGACGTACGCCGCCAGTTTCGCGTCCTCGCTGCGAATCATCGGCGGCCCATCCGACAACGAAACCTTCGCCAACGCGCCCAAGGGTAACTGCGTGCCCGATGGCGTCACCACCGGCAATGCGGCAATCGCTTCGGGTGAATCGCGCCACGACTGCGGTGTGCGCAAGGCAATCGGATAGCGCTCGCGTCCCTCCACCGCGCGACCGATCGCCTCGCCGCCAATGGCCGATGCCAGCCAGGCTTGAGCGTCCTCCATGGACACGCCATATCGTGCGAGCAACTCCCGATCCGGCACGACATCGATCTGGCGAGCATCGGCAGCGCGTTCGGCAAAGGCCGAGCGCGTGCCGGGAACCTTCGACAGGATCGATGCAATGCGTTCTGCTTCCCTGCTGATGGTGGCGACGTCCGGCCCAGTGACGCGTACACCCAGCGGCGTGCGAATGCCGCTGACCTGCATGTTGATGCGGTTGAGGATGGGTGGAACCCATGCCGCAGTCAGCCCGGGCAACGCCAGCTTCTGCTGCAGTTCCGCGACGATTTTTTCGCGCGTCATTCCCGGCCGCCACTGGTCTTCGGGCTTGAACTGGATCGTTGTCTCCAGCATCGTCAGCGGCGCCGGATCGGTCGCGCTTTCCGCGCGCCCTGCCTTGCCGAACACGCTGGCCACTTCCGGCACCGACTTGATCAATCGGTCCGTGCGTTGCAGCACCGCCAGTGCCTGGCCGGGCGACAAACCGGGCAGGGTGGTGGGCATGTACAGCAGGTCGCCCTCCTCCAGTTCGGGCATGAACTCGCTGCCCATGCGGCTCAGCGGCCACAAGGCGCTCAGCAGGCCCAGCAACGCGATCAGCACGATGGTCTTCGGCCGCCGCAACGCAAAGGCGAGCGCCGGACGATACGCGCCGACGATCCACCGCGTGAGGCGGAACTCCGACTCATCGGCGAAGCGCCCGCGAATCAGGTAGCCCATCAGCACCGGCACAAGCGTAACGGCAAGCCCTGCGGACACGGCCAACGCCCAGGTCTTGGTCCAGGCCAGCGGCGCGAACATCCGGCCCTCCTGAGCCTGCAACACGAACACCGGCAGGAAGGACAATGCGGTAATCAGCAGGGAGAAAAAAAGTGCGGGTCCGACTTCAACGGCGCTGGCGGCGATCACGCGCCAATGGTCGGCGCCCTCGGCCGGCTTGCCATCGTGGGCCTTCGCCCAGTCTTCCAAATGCTTGTGCGCATTCTCGATCATCACCACGGCGGCATCCACCATCGCGCCGATGGCGATGGCGATGCCGCCCAGCGACATGATGTTGGCGTTCAGGCCTTGCCAGCGCATGATCGCCAGCGCCACCAGCACGCCCAGCGGCAGGCTGATGACGGCG
>JANNWV010000100.1:0-34411 GCA_031408815.1 Gammaproteobacteria bacterium | reverse complement strand
CACCTGGCTGGCGACTACGCTAACACTGCCGGCCGGCAATTCACAAGCGGGGCAGTGCGCAATGGTTCAGTTCAGTGGATGGCTGTGGGAGCGGCCTGTGGGAGCGGCCTTGGCCGCGATGACCCTCGCCGGGTCCAGAATCGCGGCCAAGGCCGCCCCCACAGGCCGCCACCCCCACAACCAGCTACAGAACTGAATGGTCGGGCACTGCCCCGCTTGTGAATTGCCGGCCGGCAGTGTTAGCGTAGTCGCCAGCCAGGTGCCCCGCGCACCGCTCTATCTGCAACATCCCTCTTCCCCTCACTCGCATTCGCGAGGAACTCCGTGTCCGAAAACGAAACTGAAACCGGCAGCCTTGCCGAGAAACGTCCGCGCAAGCCGCGTGCTCCCAATAAACCCCGCGGCGACGCCGCAGACGCTCCTGCTTCCGCCCCGGCGGCTCCAGTGGCCGAGGGTGCACCTGAAGTTCGCGCCGAACGTGCCCCGCCAGCCGAGCGCGCCGCGCCTGTCGCTGCCGAACGGCAAGCCGAATCGCGTCCCGCCGATGGCAACAACGGCAACCAGAATCGCGATGAAGGCGGGCAAGCACCGCGCGCCGACTCCGGCCAGGCGATGAATCGCGATCCGGGCGGCGCCGACAACGGCGAACCGCGCGAAGGCGACTCCCAGAACCGCAACCGGCATCGCCGCGACCGCTTCCGTGATCGCGACCGCAATCGCGGTGGTGGCGGCGGTGGTGGTGGCCGTCCCGATGACGGTGGCGAACAAGGCGAGCGCGACAACCGCCCGCCGCAGGGTTTCCAGCAACCGCAACTGCCGCCGGATTTCCCCAGCTACACGCTGACCGACCTCAAGCGCATGCCTGCGCACAAGCTGCTGGAAATGGCGGAAACGCTGGGCTTGCATGAAGGCGTGGCGCGCATGCGCAAGCAGGACGTCATCTTCGCGCTGCTGAAGGTGCTGTCCCGCCACCCGAACGGCGTCGCCGCCGACGGCGTGCTTGAAATCCTGCCCGACGGCTATGGCTTCCTTCGTTCCGCCGATGCCAGTTATCTGGCCGGTCCCGACGATGTCTACATCTCGCCGAGCCAGATCCGCCGATTCAACCTGCGCACCGGCGATGAAATCTCCGGCCGCATCCGCAGCCCGAAGGATGGCGAGCGCTACGTGGCATTGAACGTGCTCGACACGCTTAACGGCGAACCGCTGGAAGCGTCCAAGGGCAAGGTGCTGTTCGAAAACCTCACCCCCTTGTTCCCGCGCAAGCGCTTCACGCTGGAACGCGGCAACGGCTCGAGCGAAGACATCACCGGCCGCATCATGGATTTGATGGCGCCGCAGGGCAAAGGCCAGCGCGCGCTGATCGTGTCGCCGCCGAAAGCCGGCAAGACCATGCTGATGCAGAATGTTGCCCAGGCGATCGTGCACAACCATCCCGACGTGCACCTGATCGTGCTGCTGATCGACGAGCGCCCGGAGGAAGTGACCGACATGCAGCGCACCGTGCGCGGCGAAGTCATTTCGTCCACCTTCGACGAACCGGCCGCCCGCCACGTACAGGTTGCCGAAATGGTGATCGAGCGCGCCAAGCGTTTGGTCGAGCACAAGCGCGACGTGGTGATCCTGCTCGACTCGATCACCCGCCTCGCCCGCGCCTACAACATGGTCGTGCCGAGCTCCGGCAAGGTCCTGTCCGGCGGCGTGGACGCCAACGCATTGCATCGCCCGAAGCGTTTCTTCGGCGCGGCCCGCAACGTGGAAGAAGGCGGCTCGCTGACCATCATTGCCACCGCGCTTGTCGATACCGGCAGCAAGATGGACGAGGTGATCTACGAAGAGTTCAAGGGCACCGGTAATTCGGAAGTGCACCTGGACCGTCGCATCGCCGAAAAGCGCGTCTACCCGGCCATCAACATCAATCGCTCGGGTACCCGCCGCGAAGAACTGCTGATCGACCCCGACCTGCTGCAGAAGATCTGGATCCTGCGCAAGCTCCTACATCCGATGGACGAGTTGTCGGCCATGGAATTCCTGCTCGACAAGATGAAGACCACCAAGTCGAACGATGAGTTCTTCGGTTCGATGAAGCGCTGATTTCCGCAAGCCCGTAGCAAGAAAAAGCCCCGCAAACGCGGGGCTTTTTTGTTGATCACTCGCCGCCTAATTCGTGAACGTGGGCTTGAACGGCGAATCGATCGCCACCTGCCGGTCTGCCGTGTCGCGCAGTCCCATGGCGATCTCGCAGGATTCGTTCCGTGCCGCCTGGTCCTTGCGGCTCTGCGCAGCCTGGGCGATCGCCTCGGACTTCGAACTAACTTTGGACTTTCCGTCGCTGATGAATTCCACGGGCACCGAGATGCGGGTGACCACTGGCTGGCCATCCAGTTGCTCGGGGCGATAACTGCCCGATTTCAACCAGGTCTCGATGGATTGGCGGTACTGGCGATGATAGGCCGTCGCGCCAGTCTCGAACTGGATGTCGTCAATAAGCGCCGTGCCGTCGGTCATTACCCTGTACTCCACTTTTACCCGCGCCGAATCGCCACGAATCATGGCCTGGGCCGGAAAAAGCGGAAATCGATTGCCGTCGTGGGCCGGGCCATTGCCTCGAAACTTGATGGCGAAACGATATTGGCCATCCACCGGTGCAGCACAGGCATCCAGTCGTGCATAGGTAACGCCTGCGACGGGGTGGCCGTCGCGCATTGGCGGTGAAAAGCGCCACCGCCTGGCGCTGGTCTCGATGGCACTCCTGACCGCTTCCGGAAGGGTCGAGTCGGCAGTGGCCGCCGCGACCTGGCCTGCGTTGTCCACGTCCAGCTTCACTTTGCTGCTGAAGAGCATCAGTTTCGACGCATCGTCCTTGCCTTCGGCGAGCGCAGGGGTGGACAGCACGGACAGCAGGGCGAGGGCGGCAGCTGGCTTCAGATAGGCGATGGGCATCTTGGGTTCCCGGAAAATTCGAATCACAGAAGCGACATGCCGACTACGTCAGTCGCCAGCGCGATGGCGCTGTTGAGCGGGATCAACTCGCCAGAGACCGCATCGGCCACGCCCACGCTTTGCGTTCCAGGCTCAGGTGTCATCCAGCCGATAGTGCGTTTGGGGACTCGCACGATGGTGCGCCACTGTCCGGCCACGTTGACCTTTGCCTTGTCCATCACGTATTCGACGGGCACCGTGACGGTTTGTTCGTCGGCGGTGCGCGGCTTGGCGGTAGCCGGCACGTTGAATGTCCAGCCCTTGGCCGCGCTTACGGCGGATTGTTCGAGCATGCGAATGCCCACACGCAGCGCTGATGCGCCGCCTCGAACGTCATACAGCATCGACTGGACGGCAAGCACTTCGGCAGCCCGGCCATCGGGACCGACCCGGATGGCGAGCAACACCGCGCCGGCCACGCCCTGTTGCATCAAACCCACGGGATAGCTTGGCGGACGAAGCCTATTGCCAGTGATCGGTTCTGGCTGGCCATCCACCGTTGCCGTCGCGTCGCCTTGCTCGGACGGAAATACCACGTTATCCACCTTCACTTGGATGCCGTCGCTTTGCTGCTTCGCCACCAGCGTAACGCGGATGCGCGTCTTGGCGCGGCGTGGTGTGCCATCGACCAGTACCTGATGAAATTTCCATTTCCGCACCGTGCCGTCGAGGCCGGCACGAATCGATTCGTGCACCGGCGTGGTGATTCGATAGTCCTCGACCTGCCCCAGGGTGTCGAAGCTGACCCAGCCATCCACCTGCATGGCCACCACGGATTCAACGGGCACCTGTTCGGCCTGTTTCGCCAAGCAGAGGGGAGAGCCAAGCGACATCGCGCACAACAACAACCCGCCGAACCAATTCTTGATTTGCATATATGTGCCTCGTGCTGGGATTCGACCGTACCACGCCGGCACGGCAAGCCATGTCACATCACGGGAGAGCCGTTCACCGGGATCGCCAGCGACATCGAGCCCGTCAACGGGATGACCTCGCCCGATGCAACGTCTGCAACGCCAACACCCTGCGCGGTATCGGAAGGCGGTAGCCACTCGACCTCGCGCTGTGGAACCCGCACGACGTCACGCCATTGACCTGGCGCCACCTGTGCTCCCATCACGTATTCCACGGGAACGCACACGGTCCTTTCCGACGGCGTGCCACCCCTCTTCGAAGCGGGCATGTTGAATGTCCAGCGTCGTGCCGTGGCTCGTGCCGACGCTTCCATCAGGCCGATGGCCTTTCTCAGGGCCTTGTCGCTGCCGCGCAAGTCGAACAACATCGATTGCATTGGCTTCACCTGCTCAACTTTGCCGTCTGGGCCAATCAAGATGGCGAGCAGGACCGTCCCCTCTATACCGTGCATCTGCAAGACGATGGGGTAGAGGGGATACTCAAGGCTGCGCCCGGTAATGTGCTCGGGATGGCCAACACGGCTTGGACCGAACTCCTTGTCGCTTTCGGCGTCGCCGGGAAACACCACGTTGTCGATGTGCACGCGATAGCCTTCGCCCTCCCGAGCTGCAGCCAGGACAACCCGCATTTTCGCGCCGGCGCGCCGTGCGACGCCATTTACCAGTACCGGGTTGAAGCGCCATTGCTTCACCAGCTTGAGCAGCGCGGCTTCCAGTGGACTGGCGATCTTCGTCGCCACCTCGAACGACTCGACCCGGCCGTCGGTGTCGATCAGGATTTGTCCATCCACATGCATCATGGTTAGTGTTTCCAAGGGCTCCGGCGCAGCGTCGCCACCCTTCGCCGTTGCCAAGCCTGAAGCCAGCGCCATGCAGGCGATCAACAGCCACTTGCCGTGAATCTGCATGCGCCTTTCTCCCTGAGTGTCGGTTTGCAACGAAAGTTTACCGGAAGTGCCGTTTCCGGCGCGCGGCACGCAGCACGCGGGGCATAATTAATCCGGTGTAACGCGGAGACCCCCCATGCACGGACAAGGCAACCTCGAACTCTTCCTGATCTTCCTGATCGCGGCGGTGGTCGCGGTGCCCTTGTTCAGGCGCCTGGGCCTCGGCGCCGTGCTCGGCTATCTCGTGGCGGGCGTGTTGATGGGTCCCTTCGGCTGGCGCCTGGTGAAGGACCCCGCCAGCGTGCTGGCGTTTTCCGAACTCGGCGTGGTGATGCTGTTGTTCGTCATCGGCCTGGAATTGTCGCCTTCGCGTTTGTGGGTGATGCGTCGTCCCGTGTTCGGCATCGGCGGATTGCAGGTGGCTGTCACCGCGCTCGCCATCGGCGCAGCCACGGCGATGATGGGCCTGGGCTGGAAGACCAACCTGGTGGTCGGCCTCGGCCTGGCCTTGTCGTCCACGGCGGTGGGCTTGCAATTGCTTGCCGAGCGCAAGGACCTGACGTCGCGCTACGGGCGCATGGCGTTCGCAATCCTTTTGTTCCAGGACCTGGCGGCCATTCCATTGTTGGCCTTGATTCCGCTGCTCGGTGAAGCGAAGGCCGCGGCGCAATCGGCGCCCCCGCTGGACGCCGTGGTGCGCGCGGTCGGCATGATCGCCCTCGTGGTCATCGGTGGACGGCTGCTGCTGCGCCAACTCTTTCGCGCAGTGGCGTGGACGAAGATGGGTGAAGTCTTCACCGCTACGTCCTTGCTGGTGGTAGTGGGTACCGCCTGGTTGATGCAGTGGGGCGGGCTGTCGATGGGACTGGGCGCCTTCCTCGCCGGCGTGTTGCTGGCGGACTCGGAATTCCGGCACGAGCTCGAGGCGCAGGTCGAGCCTTTCAAGGGACTGCTGCTCGGATTGTTCTTCATCGCGGTCGGCATGAGCATCGACCTGAACCGGGTGATGGCCGAACCGGCGCTGATCGCCGCAGGCGTGGTCGCCCTGCTCGCGCTGAAGGCACTGATCCTGTTCGGCATCGGCATGCGTCCGGGCCGCTTGCCTGCGCGCGAGGCGCTGATGCTGGGTTCGGTGCTGGCGCTGGGCGGTGAATTCGCCTTCGTGGTGTTCAGCGATGCCTTCCGCGTCGGCCTGATCGATTCGGTACTGCGGGATCGCTTGGTGGCCGTGATCGGCCTGAGCATGGCGGCAACGCCCCTGCTGGTGATGGCTGCCTCGAGTTGGTTGCGCGAACATCCCGAGAAAAAGGTCGAGCGCGAAGCGGACGCAATCGACCATGAGAACCCGAGGGTGATCATCGCCGGCTTCGGCCGCATGGGACAGATCGTCGGCCGCATGTTGCGCGCGCAGGGCGTGCCCTTCACCGCGCTGGAGCACAGCGTCGAACAAGTCGAGCAATCGCGCCGATTCGGCACGATGATCTACTTCGGCGACCCGAGTCGGGCCGACCTCCTGCGCGCAGCGCATGCCGACCAAGCCGAGGTTTTCGTTTTGACCACGGACGACGCCGAAACCACCATTCGCACAGCGCGATTACTGAAGCGCCTTTACCCGCACCTGAAAGTCTTCGCCCGCGCGCGAAATCGCCAGCACGCCTTCAAGCTGATGGACCTCGGCGTGGAAGTGATCGTGCGCGAGACGTTCCACTCCAGCCTGGACATGGGCCAGCAGGTGCTGGAATCCCTGGGCGTACCGCCGGACGTCGCCGCCGATCGTCGCGAACGCTTCCGCAAGCACGATGAGCAGATGCTGCGCGAACAGCACCTGGTCTACGACGACGAGGCCGCCTTGATCGCCTCGTCGCAACAAGCCCGCCAGGACCTGGAAAAATTGTTCGAAGCCGACAAGAACTAGTCGAGCCAGTGATTGGCCGGCGCGACGGTCAGCGCGGCTCGCGCAGGAAACGCGCCAGCGACGGCGGCGGACGCGCCGGTTCGAATTCGGAGGCGATGTCCACGTAACCGCGCAACAAGGCGAGATCGTAGGGCGTACGCCCAAGCGAATCGCGCAGGCCGCGGTTGGCCCCTTCGCGCAGCAGGCGCTGCACGACCGACAACAGGCCGTGCATCGCCGCCAGGTGCAATGCGCACAGGCCGCGCTGGTCCTGCGCATCGAGCGACACGCCTTCATTGAACAGGCGCTCGAGCACGGCCAGCAATACTTCTTCGTCGCAGGCCGCGCCCGCTTCGGCACGCGCGCCCAATACCAGCAACAGCGGCGTGTGGCCGCTGGCGTTGGCAGCATCGGCCGGCAAGTCGGCCAACAGCAACAGGTCGAACAAGGCGATCACGCGTTGCCGGTCGCGCGCGGTGAAGGCATGCAATGCGGCGCAATGCAGCGCGCTCAAGCCCTGCTCGTCAACCGTGTCCACCGCAGCGCCCTGGGTAAGCAGGCGACCGGCGATTTCCGGCAGCCCGAGCGCCGCTGCCAGCATCAGGGGCGTGACGCCGCCTGGCAGGGCCTGGTCGGGATTGGCGCTGGCCTGCAACAGCGATTCGACGACCGGCGCATGGCGCATGCTGATCGCCGCCGACAAGGGCGTCGCGCCAGTGCGGGCGCGCGCACTCGCATCGGCGCCGCGCTCGAGCAACCGACGCACGATGTCGGATTGTCCGCCGCCGGCAGCGCGCAGCAAGGCGGTGCAGCCCTGTGGGTCCATCGAGTCCACCGGCAGGCCCAGGTCGAGCAATCGCTGCACGGCATCAGCATCACCAGCCATCGCGGCGGCGGGCAAATCCATCGGCAGCAGCGGCCTTCCCGGCAGCGTCCAGTTACGCCATTCCAGCCAATACGTCAGGTCGCTTCGACCGCCGGCCAGGGCCATTCCAAGCGCGGTCTGGCCGTCGGGCGATCGCGCCTGCGGCAAGGCGCCGGCGCGGATCAGGGATCGCAATGCGCTTTCGCGACCGAGCGATGCGGCCACGTGGATGGCGCCGTGGCCACGCGCATCGCGAACGTTGGGATCTACGCCCTGCGCCAACAGCGCATCCACCAGGCGTTGCCAGCCGAGCCGGATCGCAGTCACCAAGGGTGCGTCCTGTCCGGCTGCAGCGGCAAACGCATCGGCGCCGCGCTCAAGCAGGGCCAGCGCAATCTGCTCGGCGCCGCGCGAGGTCTGCTCGCCACTCAGGCACGCGCCGAGGAATCGCGACAGTCCGCCGCGTCCGGCCACGGCAACGCCGCGTTCGAGCAATCGCAGCAAGGGCGCGGGGCGTGCCGCGCCGCCGTCGAGCAAACGGAACACCACGCTGTCGTTTGCCCCCATCGCACGATCGGCAGGCGCGCCATGGCGGCATAACCAGTCGAAGGCCCAAAGGTCTTCTTCAACAGAAAATTCAAGCAGCAATTCGACCAGTACGTCGGGGCTGATGCCTCCGCCCAGGGCCAGCGCCGCGCTCGCAGCTTCCGCATCCTGCGCCGCCAATGCGCCTTGCAACAATTGCCGCGGCGTTCGCCCGGCTTCGCCGTCGGCCAGGCCTTCCGCCACGCTGGCAGGCAGGACGTAGCCGGGATCAAGTACCGATACCTGCGGCCAACGGCCATGTTCGATGGCGATATCGATCGGCCGCTTGCCCTCGGCATCGCTGCGCGAAGGGTCAACGCCCATCTGCATCAACAGGCGCAGCAAGCCCGGTTCTGAGCCGGCGATGCAGGCCAGCATCAAGGCATTGCGTTGCTGGCTGTCGATGGCAGCGATATCGGGTTTCGCCGCGGCCAGTCGTTGCACGACCGCCGTGTGGCCATGGCCCGCGGCTTCGAGCAGCGGCGTGAGGCCGTGGGCATCGTGCGCGTTGCGATCCGCGCCGGAGTCGAGCAACAAGGCGACCACTTCGGCATTGCCGGCGGCGCAGGCGTGCATCAAGGCGGTGCGTTGGTCCTGCCCGCGCGCGTCCACGCGTGCCTTGTGCCGAAGCAGCAACTGCGCACCACCCGGGTCGTCATCGCCGGCGACGGCAGCCAGCAAGGCCGGTTGCCCACCTGCAGGTTCGGGGCGCGCGCCGTGTTCGATCAGGAAGCGCGCCAGTCGCCAGTTGCCCGACGCACAGGCGATGGCGAGCGGGCTGAAGCCTTCGCCGTTCAACGCATCCACTTGCGCGCCAGCGTCTAGCAACAGCGCCGCCACCGCGGGATCGGTGCTGCGCGCGGCGTGATGCAAAGGCGTGTTGCCCTCGTTGTCGGCGCTGCGCGCGTCGGCGCCATTGGCCAGCAGTGTCATCACCGCCTCGGGCCGGCCATGCCAGCTGTCGCGCGTGGCGGCGAGCAAGGCGGTCAGGCCGCCATGACGATGGTTCAGGTCCACGCCGCGACCGATCAGCTGGCGCAGCAGTCGCAGGTCGCCCTGCAAGGCGCCCAGCATGGGCAGGGTGCGCTGGTCGCGATCATCCTGCGCCGGTAGCGCATGCGCGTCGGCGCCTGCGTCCAGCGCTTCCAACGCGGCGTCGATTCGACCCGCGCGCAGGGCCGCGTACAGGCGTTCGTCCGGCGTGCCGGCCAGCGGCTCGGCGGGCGGACTCGGCGTTCCGGCAGATTCTTCAATCGGCAGCGAGTCCAGCACCGATGCAGTCGTTTGCAACTGTCGGTCCGCGCGGCGATGGATTTCCATGTGCGCGAGAAGGCTCAAGCCGGGGAAGGCCAGCAACAGGGGCATCCGCCAGGCCTCGGGCACGAGGCCCGGCCAGATCAGCGCGAGGCCCAGCGACAGCAAGCCAAATACCAGTGCGGTGATAACCAGCCCACGCACGGGATCGGACCCGGCCGGCCTCGTCGCCGCCGCCAACAGGCCAGCCAGGCCTTGGCCATGGCGCGCGGCCTGCGCAAAGCTCGGCCACAGGCGCCACAGGCCGAGAACGACAAATCCCGCGCACAGGCTCAGCACCAGCGCCGGCACGAGCGCGCCGTTATCGAGTAGCGCCCGAAGCGGCCAGGCCACGATCAGTGCTTCCAGGCCGAAGGCGAGCAGCCACAAGGCGGTGACCGCCACGAGGTCGGCCAGCAGCGGGCTGCGCGGCTTGCGCAGGTCGCGACTGCCGCGCCATGCGCTCCAGGCCAGCACCAACAGGGGCTGCGCCAGCATCAGTCCGGCAAGGGCCAGTCTCGCGTCGGACATCAGCGGCAACCAGGCCAGTGCCACGGCCAGGGCCAGTAGTGCGGCAGACCAAATCTGGCTGGTGCGTTCAGCCATCGCCGACACCACCTTCCACCAGCGGATCCATCACGGTTTCAGGACCCTGCAGGTAAAAACCGCGGCTGGCCAGGTTGGCCCGGACCACCTCGGCATCGGCACGGGCGAGACGACGGCCCGGCGCCAGCGCCACGTCCAGCACGAAGCTCAGCACCCCAAGCGGCAGGCGCACGCCCTCGGGCACCAGGCCGAAGGCATCCTTCTCGCGCAGGTACAGGTAGGTGTCGGGTTTGCGCAATGACTTATAGACGTAGGCGTGCATGGTGCGCGCGTGCTGGAATTGTCCGATTGTCGCCGCAAAACCCAAGCGGGGAAAGCGGCGGCGCCTTTGTTACGCTAGCCAGCCGGTTTTTCAGCACCCCTTCCAGCCCAGCCCGTTCACGTTGGAGTTCGCATGCACCCTCGTTCCGTCCCCGTCGCCGCCTTGCTCGCGACACTCGCACTGTGTGCGCCGCAAGCGCATGCGCAAACTCCCATCACGCTCGACCAGGCGATGGCGCATCCGGACTGGATCGGTCCCCCCGTCAACACGGCCTGGTGGTCGTGGGACAGCCAACACGTGCTCTATGAACTCAAGCGCCCCGCGTCGCCCTTGCAGGACGTCTACCAGCAAGCCGCCATGGGTGGCGCTGCAACGCGCGTCGACGAAGCCGCGCAAGCGGGCATGGACGCTGCATCGCCGGTGTACGACGCCGCGCGCACGCGCCTCGCGTTCGTGCGCCATGGCGACATCTTCGAGCGCGACCTGCGCAGCGGTGCGCTGACCCAGGTCACGCGCAGCGTCGATGCCGAAGCCGACCCGCAGTATTCCGCCGACGGCCGCTCACTGCAGTTCCGCCTGGGCGACAGCTGGTTCGCCTGGAACTCGCGCGACCGCCTGGTCAGCACGGTCGCCATCGCGGTCGCAGCCAAGGACCCGGGCGCGAAGCCTACGGCCGACGCACAGCGCGACATGCAACTGCGCTTGATCGCCACGCTGAAGCGGCAGGCGGACGATCGCGAGGCGCAGCGCCTGCAGGGACAGCTGTTGCGCAAGCTCGACGCTACGCGCGCACCCGCGCCGGCCTACCTGGGCGACGGCGTCAAGATCGACGGTACCTCGCTTTCTCCGGACGGACGCTGGTTGCTGGTGGTGACCTCGCCGAAGGATGCCGAGGTCGGCCGCGTCGGCAAGCTGCCGCGTTATGTCACCGAATCGGGCTACGAGGAATTCGAGGACCAGCGCACTCGGGTCGGACGCAACTGGCCCATTGCGCAGGCGCTGAAGCTGGTGGAGTTGTCGACCGGCAAGGTGTCGGATCTCTCGTTCGATCCACTGCCCGGCATCGGCGTCGATCCGCTTGCCGAAATGCGCAAGGCGCAGAAGCTGGACGCGCTGAAGGGCAACCGCCCGGTGCGCGTGTTGAACGAAGGCGACAACAGCGGCGCCGCCACCATCCGCTGGAGCGGCAATGGCTCGCAACTCGCCGTGCAGATCCGCGCCATCGACAACAAGGACCGCTGGATCGCGACGGTGGATCTTGGCAACGCCGCGCTGCGCAACGCCCACCGCATGACCGACCCGGCCTGGATCAACTGGAACTACAACGATTTCGGCTGGCTGTCCGACAACCGTACGTTGTGGTACCTGTCGGAAGAGACCGGTTTTTCGCACCTGTACACGCTTGCCGGCGGCACGGCGCGGGCGCTGACCCAGGGCAACTGGGAAGCCTCGTCGGTGCAGTGGACGGCGGACGGCCGCACCGCCTATTTCGTCTGCAACCGCAAGCGTCCGGGCGATTACGAAGTGTGCTCGACACCAGCCGCGGGCGGCACCGTGCGCGAGGTTACCGCGCTCGACGGCATCGAGAGTTTCGTGTTGTCGCCTGACGATGCCAGGTTGTTGCTGCGCTACTCGGCCAGCTATCTGCCGCCGCAACTAGCCGTCATGCCCAGCGCTGGTGGCGAACCGGTGAAACTCACCGATACGCGCACCGCCGAATTCCGCGCCCGCAGCTGGATCGAACCACAAACGGTGCAGGTGCCGTCCAGCAAGGGCGCCGGCAACATCTGGGCGAAACTCTATCGTCCCGCACAACTCGAACCGGGCAAGAAGTACCCGGTGGTGATGTTCGTGCATGGCGCTGGCTACCTGCAGAACGTCAGCGATCGCTACCCGAATTATTTCCGCGAACAGATGTTCCACAACTTGCTGGTGCAGCAGGGCTACCTCGTGCTGGACATGGACTATCGCGCATCGGAAGGTTACGGCCGCGCCTGGCGCACGGCGATCTACCGGCAGATGGGCCACCCGGAACTCGACGACTACCTCGACGGCGTGAACTGGATGGTCGCCAACCAGCAGGGCGACGCCAGCAAGGTCGGCATCTACGGTGGCAGCTACGGTGGCTTCATGGCCTTCATGGCGCTGTTCCGCACGCCGGATGTGTTCGTCTCAGGCGCCGCGTTGCGCCCGGTGACGGACTGGACGACGTACAACCATGAGTACACGTCCAACATCCTCAACACGCCCGAGATCGATCCCGAGGCCTACAAGAAATCCTCACCCATCGAATTCGCCGAGGGCCTGCGCGGCCACTTGCTGATCGCGCACGGCATGATCGACGACAACGTCTTCTTCCAGGACTCGGTGCGCCTGTCGCAGCGCCTGATCGAGCTGAAGAAGGACCATTGGGAACTCGCCGCGTATCCGTTGGAACGGCATTCCTTCACCCAGCCGGAAAGCTGGTACGACGAATACCGCCGCATCTACCAGTTGTTCGAGCGCACCCTCAAGTAATCGCGCGCGATCCACCGAAGGCGGCTGTCAGGACAGGTAGCCGCCATCCACTGCCAGCACGCTGCCGGTGACGTAACTGCTGGCCGGGCTGCTCAGATAGAGCACGGCCGGCGCGATCTCTTCAGGTTGCGCCACGCGGGCGAGCGGAATCATCTGCATCATCATGCCGAGGATCTTCGGATTGCCGGTGAGTGCGGATGCGAACTTGGTGTCGGTCAGGCCAGGCAACACCGCGTTGACGCGAATGCCGTGCACGGCCAGTTCCTTGGCGAAGCCCTCGGTCATGTTGACGATGCCGGCCTTGGTCATCGAGTAGACGCCCTGCCCGGGCGCCGCGCGGCGCGCGTTCACCGACGCGATGTTGACGATGCAACCGCCCTTGCCGCGCATGCGCCTGGCCGCCTGCACGGTCGTCCAGAAATAGCCGCGCAGGTTCACTTCCACGGTCTTGTCGAAGCTGGCCAGGTCCATGTCGATCATCGGGCCGAAATACGGATTGGCGGCGGCGTTGTTGACCAGGATGTCCACGGTCCGGCCTTCCGCGTCCAGCGCAGCGAAGGCCGCCTCGATCGCGGCGATGTCGCCGACATGCATCGCCAGCGCCTGCGCGGACCCGCCGTCGGCGCGAATGGCCTCGACCACCTTCTCGCAACTTTCCAACTTGCGACTCGTGCACACCACATGGGCGCCGTTCGCCGCCAGCAGGCGGGCGATGCCCTCGCCGATACCGCGCGAAGCGCCGCTGACCAGGGCCGTCTTGCCCGTCAAATCAAACAACGACTGCGTCACAAAATCCTCTCCCGTTGCGGAACCGTCACTGCCGCTTGCTATGCTCGAAAGCCTAGCACAGCGCACTCTGGAGCCCTTGATGACGCAGCAGCGGAGAGTCCTGGTGACAGGCGCAGGCAGCGGCCTGGGACAGGCGCTGGCACTGCGCTACGCGGCCAGCGGCGCACGCGTGGCTTGCGTGGACCTCAGCGTCGAACGCAGCGAAGTTACGCGCGCGCGCCTGTCCGGCACCGGCCACCTGGCGCTGGCCGCGAATGTCGGCAGCGACGATGAGATGGAACAACTGCAGGAAACCATCCTGCGCGAGTGGGGCGGCTTGGATGTGCTGCTGAACAACGCCGGCATCGCCTCCGGCGGGCAAATGGTGGAAACCACCATGGCCGAGTGGCGGCAGATCCTGGAAGTGAACCTGCTCAGCGTCGTTCGTGGCTGCCGCCTGTTCCTGCCGGGCATGCTGGCCAACGGCGGCGGCCAGGTCATCAATACGGCCAGCTTTGCCGGACTGGCGGCCGCGCCGGGTGCGATGAGCTACGGCGTGGCCAAGGCCGGCGTGGTCGCGCTGTCGGAACAACTGCGCGCCGAAGTCGAGCTGCGCGGCGTCAAGGTCAGCGTCATCTGCCCGAGTTTTTTCCGCACCAACCTGTGCGACACCGCCATCGGCAACCCCGCCACCAAGGCGCTGGCCGTGAAGTTGATGGACTCCGCGCCCGACACCCTCGACAGCGTCGCCGACAAGGTGTTCGCCGATGCCGAAAAGGGCCGCTTCCTGATCCTGCCCACGAAGCGCGAACCGATGCGCTGGCGACTCAAACGCTGGTTCCCGGGGTTATATTTCAGGCTCTTGCTGAAGATCTCGGCACGGATGATGCGAGCACCCCGATGAAGTGGATGGTCTACGGCGCCAATGGTTACACCGGCCGGCTGATCGCCGAGGAAGCCGCGCGGCGCGGCCTGCGACCGATACTGGCCGGGCGCAATGCCAGCGCGATCGAACCGCTGGCCAAGAAACTCAAACTGCCGGTACGCGCCTTCGCGCTGGACAATCCGGCCGCCGTGCGCGCGGGGCTGAAGGACATCGGCCTGGTGCTGCATTGCGCGGGGCCGTTTTCCGCCACCAGCGCACCGATGGTGGCAGCCTGCCTCGATATCGGCGCGCACTATCTCGACATCACCGGCGAGATCGATATCTTCGCCGCCTGCCATGCGCTCGATGCCGTGGCGCGCAAGCGCGGCGTCGTGCTGATACCGGGCACCGGATTCGACGTGGTGCCGACCGACTGCCTGGCCGCGCAACTCAAGCGTGAAATGCCCTCGGCCACCTCGCTGGTGCTGGCCTTCGACGCCACCGGCGGGCCCAGCCCGGGCACCGCACTTACCGGCGTGGAGGGCCTGGGCAAGGGCGGTCGCGCGCGTATCGACGGCAAGATGACCCGCGTCCCGCTGGCGTGGAAGACGCGCAGCTTCGATCGCGATGGCGAGTCGCGCTTCGCAATGACGATTCCCTGGGGCGATGTGTATACGGCCTTCATCAGCACGGGCATTCCCAATATCGAGGTCTACATGGGCGTGACGCCGGCATCGGCCACGCGGCTGCGCCGCATTCGTTGGCTGGGCCCCCTGCTCGGCACCACGCCGGTGCAGGCCTGGCTGAAATCCCAGGTGGCAAAGCGCGTGCGCGGCCCGTCGGAAAAAGGACGCGCCAGCAGCGACACCCGCGTCTGGGCCGAGGTGCGCGATGGCTCTGGCCAGGAACTGAAGGCGCAGCTGAGCACACCCAACGGCTATGAACTCACCGTCACCGCATCGCTGGGCATCGTCCAGCGATTGCTCGATGGCGTTCGCCCCGCCGGCGGTTACTACACCCCGTCGCAGCTGATGGGCGCCGACTACGTACTCGAACTGCCGGGCGTTAAGCGACTCTGAGCATTGAGTCACGCTGCGCTGAGACAGCAGTGGGCGAATTGTCGGCCGGGTCACACCGCCACGCGGGTCATCTGCTCTGTAATGGCGCGACGTGCCCGTGACACAGGATGGAACTGCAATGACCGATCGCGACGAACTCGTCACCCGACTGGGCGAGGCCATGGACAATGGCGAGTTCGAGATGTTCTTCCAGCCGGAGTTCGACGCGCAGGGCAAGCCCGTCGCCGTCGAGAGCCTGATCCGCTGGCGCCACCCGGAACGCGGCCTGATTCCGCCCGTGGTCTTCCTGGCCATTTGCGAGGACAGCGGCTTGATTCTGCCGCTGGGCCGCTGGGTGCTGGGCGAAGCCTGCGCCTACCACTTCCGCCTGGTCGAGGCCGGCTGGCCCGACGTCACCGTGTCGGTGAACATGTCCACGGCGCAATTCGAAGACACGGGAATGGTCGATTACCTGCGCAAGCTGGTGACCGAATTCAACATCCTCCCCGGCGCCATCGAGCTTGAATTGTCCGAAGGCACGGTGATGCACAACCCCAATCGCTCGGTCGATATCCTGACCGCGGTTCGCGCCCTGGGCGTCGGCATCGCCATCGCCGAATTCGGCACCGGCTATTCCAGCATGTCCACCTTGCATCGCGTGCCCGCCGACAAGATCAAGATCGATCGCAGCGTCGTGCGTGGCGTGCATGAAGACGGCAACAATGCCGCGATCTGTCGTTCGATCATCTCGCTGGCCCATGGCAAGGACCTGGTGGTAATCGCCGAAGGCGTTGAACTCAGCGAGGAACACGCCTGGCTTCGCGCCAACGGTTGCGACGGCGTGCAGGGCTACCTGTTCGCGCGGCCGGCACCGTTCGAGGACATGCTCAGGGCGCTCGGCTCGCTGCCCGGATAAGGGATTGGCCCGCCGTTGAAACGATTCCGGGCCGGTACAATGGCGCATGGATGTTTCGCACTTGCTCGATGAACTCAATCCCGCCCAACGCGACGTAGTCTCGGCCGCACCCGGCCACTACCTGGTGCTGGCCGGCGCCGGCTCGGGCAAGACCCGCGTGCTGACCCATCGCATCGGCTGGCTCAATGAAGTGATCGGCGTACCCACGCACGGCATCCTGGCCGTTACCTTCACCAACAAGGCCGCCGCGGAGATGCGCCACCGCGTCGAGGCGCTGCTGCAGCACGGCATGCGCGGCATGTGGGTCGGCACTTTCCATGGCCTGGCGCATCGCCTGCTGCGCATGCACTGGCAGGAAGCGGGCCTGCCCGAATCATTCCAGGTGCTCGATTCCGACGACCAGTTGCGCCTGGTCAAGCGCATCGCAACAGCGCTCGAACTCGAGGATGGGAAGTTTCCACCGAGGCAGATCGTCTGGTGGATCAACGCGCAGAAGGACGAAGGCCGGCGGCCGAAGCACATCCAGGTGCCTGGGGGCGACTTCTTCACCAAGACCTTGCTACGCGTTTACGAGGAATATGAAATTCGCTGCCAGCGCGCCGGCCTGGTGGACTTCGCCGAAATCCTGTTGCGCGCGCACGAGCTGTGGCTGGAACACCCGGCCTTGCTGCATCACTACCAGCAGCGATTCGGGCAGATCCTGGTGGACGAGTTCCAGGACACCAACACCATCCAGTACGCCTTCATCCGCGTGCTGGCCGGCGACACCGGCCAGGTCTTCGTGGTCGGCGACGACGACCAGGCCATCTACGGCTGGCGCGGTGCGAAAGTTGAAAACGTGCAGCGATTCCTGCGCGATTACCCGGGTGCGAAGACCTTCAAGCTCGAGCAGAACTATCGTTCCACCGGCAACATCCTGGCGGCGGCCAATGCCGTCATCGCGCACAACCCCGAGCGCCTGGGCAAGCAGTTGTGGACCGCCGACGGCGACGGCGATCCGATCGATCTCTATTGCGCCTACAACGAGGTCGACGAGGCGCGCTTCGTGGTCGAGCGCATCCGCGCGCACATCGACCAGGGTGGTTCCGCCGGCGACAACGCGCTGCTCTACCGCAGCAACGCGCAGTCGCGCGCGTTTGAAGAACAACTGGGCCAAGCGCGGCTGCCCTATCGCGTCTACGGCGGCCAGCGCTTCTTCGAACGAATGGAAATCAAGGACGCGATGTCCTACCTGCGCCTGGTCGCCAATCGCGACGACGACGCGGCCTTCGAGCGCGCAGTGAATACGCCGCCGCGGGGCATCGGCGAGCGCACGCTCGATGAAGTACGGCGGCTGGCGCGCGGCAGCGCGCAGTCCCTGTGGCGGGCCGCCCAGCAGGCCAGCGAAAGCGGGCCGCTGGCAGGTCGGGCTCGCAATGCACTCAAGGGTTTCATCGACCTGGTGGAATCACTCGCGGCACAGACGCCGGAAATGCCGCTGCACGAACAGTTCGACCACGTGCTGGAACGATCGGGCCTGCGCGTGCACTACACGGCAGAATCAAAAGGCCAGCTCGATTCGCGCGTGGACAACCTGGACGAACTGGTGTCGGTAGCCAGTCGTTTCGAGCGCCGCGACGACGAAGAGTCGAACGAGAACATGACCGAGCTGGTTGCCTTCCTCGCCTATGCGGCGCTGGAGGCCGGCGAAGGTCAGGCGCAAGTGGGCGAAGACGGCGTGCAATTGATGACGCTGCACAGCGCCAAGGGTCTGGAGTTTCCCAACGTGTTCCTGGTCGGGCTGGAAGAGGGCCTGTTCCCGAGTTCGCGGTCGAGCGAAGAGAGCGGGCGACTCGAAGAGGAACGGCGGCTGGCGTATGTCGGACTGACTCGCGCGCGCCAGCACCTGACGCTGAGCTATGCCGAATCGCGACGCCTGCATGGCATGGAGATGCTGGGCACGCCGTCGCGCTTCCTGCGCGAAATCCCGGCCGCCCTGCTGCGCGAGGTCCGGCCCCGCGCCAATGCGAGTCGTCCCGTGTATTCCCCATCTTTTGCCAGCGCTGCGCCGGTGGGCGGCCTGCGCCTGGGCCAGCGCGTTAGCCACGCCACCTTCGGCGCCGGCGTGGTGATGGATAGCGAGGGCAGCGGCCCGCACGCGCGCGTGCAGGTCAACTTCGAAAACGCAGGCGCGAAATGGCTGGTGCTGGCCTACGCAAACCTGTCGCCGCTGTAGGGACACGCCAGCAACCGGTCAGGGCGTGTTGGTGGTTTCGGGTTGGGTGGAAGCGGGCTCGGTTTGGCCCTGGTTGCGAAGCTTGCGCTTGGGCGGGTCGCATTTCTTGAAGACACGACAGGCGAAGCTGCGCTTGGCCTTGGCGACCGCCGGGTCTTCCACCTGCACGGCCGGCGCCGCGACGGCCGCTGCGGCCGCCGCCTGCTGCTGCTCGATCGCCAGTCGCGCGGCTTCTTCGTTCTGCTTGCGCGCGGCTTCGCGCGCGATTTCTTCCGGGCTCGGTTCCTTGGCGGCGCGCACCCGGATCCGGTTGCGTTGTTCGTTGGGACCGCCGTGGCCGTAGCGAATGGTGCCGGTCGTACCGTCGGCCAACGCGGCATCGGCGTCCGCATCGGCCGGCTCGCCGGTGGCGGCGTCGGTCGCGGTCGGCGCCTCGTCGGTGGCAGGGGTCGCGGGCGTGGCGGGTGGCGTCAAGACGCCCGGCGTGGCGGTGGCGGGATCGGTTGCGGCAACCGCAGGTGCGGCCGGCAACTCGGCTTCCTTCCTGAATCCGTAGCCCTTGCCCAACACCATCCAGCCGGCGGCGCCCAGCATCAGTATGCCGGCCAGCACCAGCACGTTGCGCGTGGTGTTGCTCTTGGCCACGGGCGCGGCAACTTCTGCGGTGATCCGACCCGTTATCGGCTGCCCGCCGCCAAGGCTTGGGCCGCGCGATGACACCACTGGCGGCGCCGAGGCCACGCGCGGGGGCGCACCCGGGGTCAACGGGGTAGGGGCGCCAATGAGGGTCGGGTTCGAGGCGTTCGCGCCAGCCCAGGGTGCCGGGCGCAGCTTCAATTGCCCGTCCTGGATGACCAGCGGATGCTTCTTGAGGTCGTCGTTGAGATCGTCGCAACTTTGGTAGCGGTCGGCCGGATCCTTCGCGAGCGTCTTGTTCAGGATGCGGGCGATCTCTTCGTCCACGTCTGGGTTCAGCTCGCGGATGTCGGGCGTGTCGGCCTGCACCACGTCGAGCATCAGCTTGAGCGGGCTGTCGTCGTGGAAGGGCATGCGCCCGCTGAGCATTTCGAACAGCACGATACCCAGCGCGAAGATGTCGGAACGCTGGTCCACCATCTTGCCCAGGCACACTTCGGGCGACAGGTAACCGGGCGTGCCGACGAAGGCGCCGGTATTGGTGAGCTTGCTCGACACATCGTGATTGGCCAGCGCGATGCCGAAGTCGGCCACCTTCACCTGGCCGCGCGAGGTGATCATGATGTTGCCGGGCTTGATGTCGCGATGGATCACGCCCTGCGCATGCGCGGCGGCGAGACCCTGGGAGGCATGCAGGAGGATCTTCAGTGCGTCGCCGGGCACCAGGCGGATTTCGCGCTTCAGGCAGGTCGACAGCGACTCGCCGTCGATGTATTCCATCACGAAGAAGGTTTGTTCTTCGTCCTGACCAATGAAGTAGATCTGGATGATGTGGGCGTCGTTGAGCGTCGCCATCGCGCGCGCTTCGCGCAGGAACCGTTCGACGAAGACCTTGTCGTGCGCCATGGACGCGGACAGCACCTTGATCGCCACGTAGCGACCCAAGGATGACTCATAGCCCTTGTACACGACGCCCATGCCGCCGCGGCCAAGTTCCTCGACAATGTCGTAGTGCCCGAGGCGAGTATTCATCCAGTCCGCCGAACCCTTTGTGTTCAGCATACTAACCGCGACGCGCTCCATTCGGAAGCACCGGTTGCTAGACTTGGGCAAACCCTGGGGAGGGCCTCGATGAAACGACGTGAAATCCTGCGTGGCGCTGGCCTCGCGACGGCGATTGCCGGACTCGCCGCATGCGGCGGCAAGACCGGGCCGGCGGCGCCGTCGGGCCCGGACCTGAAGCTGAAGTGGAAAATGGCCACGGCCTGGCCGACCAATTTCCCCGGGCTGGGCACGGGCGCGGCCCGGTTGGCTGAATTGATAACGCAGGCCAGCGGTGGCCGCATCACGGTGAAAGTGTTCGGCGCGGGCGAGCTGGCCTCGGCCTTCGAAGTGTTCGACCTGGTCAGCCGCGGCACCGTCCAGATGGGCCACAGCGCCGCGTATTACTGGAAGGGCAAGCTGCCCGCCTCGCCGTTTTTCAGCGCGATGCCGTTCGGGCTCAATGCCCAGGAAATGAATGGCTGGCTGTATTCCGGCGGCGGCATCGAATTGTGGCGCGAGCTGTATGCGCCTTCGAACCTGGTCCCTTTCCCGGCTGGCAATACCGGGGTGCAGATGGCGGGCTGGTTCCGCAATCCGATCACGTCGGTCGCCGACCTCAAGGGCCTGAAAATGCGTATTCCAGGCCTCGGTGGCGAAGTGATGGAGAAGATCGGCGTGACGCCGGTGAACATGCCCGGCGGCGAAATATTTTCGTCCCTGCAGTCCGGCGCGATTGATGCGGCCGAGTGGGTCGGCCCCTACAACGACCTGGCCTTCGGCCTGCACCGCGTCGCCAAGTATTGTTACTACCCGGGCTGGCAGGAGCCAGGTTCCGCGCTGGAATGCATGGTCAATAAGGAGGCCTTCGAGGCGCTGCCCAAGGACCTGCAGTCGATCGTGGAGATCTGTTGCCAGACCGTGAATTCGCAGATGCTGGCCGAGTACACCACCCGCAACCAGGAGGCGTACGACACATTGCGCAACCAGCATGGCGTCCAGTTCCTGCCCTTGCCTGCCGATGTGCTGGCGGCGCTGCGACAGGCCGCGACCGAGGTGCTCGATGCGGCCGGCGCGGCGGATCCGTTTTCCGCGAAAGTGCTGGCATCGGTGCGCGCCTACCAGGCCCGGGCCAAGGCCTGGCACCTCATTTCCGAAGAAGCCTTCTACGACGCGCGTCGATGACGCGGGAACCCCGCCGGCGTCGTGTCCTGAAACCGGGCCATCCCGCGTTTTTGTAACGCACGGATCAACGTCCTCATGGGGATAACGGAACATGCGCAAATTCTTGAAATGGCTGGCTCGCATCGCGGGCGTGTTGCTGGTCGTGGCGGTGGCGGTGTTCGCCTTTGGCTGGTTCAAGTCCGAATCCGGCCTGGAACGCAGCTATGTCGTCAACGACCCGCCGCTGGCGATGCGCCGCGATGCCGCGACCATCGAGCGCGGCGGACATCTGTTTGCAACGCGCGGCTGCGCCGACTGCCACGCCGCTAGTGGCGAGGGACGAGTCGTGCTCGACGCCGGCCCCGTGTTCAAGGTGGTGGCGCCCAACATCACGCCGGGCGGCGTACTCAAGGCCTACAACGCAGACCAGATCGCCGCGTCGATCCGCCATGGCGTCAAGGCCGACGGCCATCCGATGGTGTTCATGCCCAGCGCCGAATTCACGGGCATGGGCGATGACGACACGGCCGCGCTCGTTGCCTACATCCAGTCCCTGCCCGCCTCCAGCAACGACCCCGGCCGTCTCGAGATCCGGCCCATGGGCCGCGTGATGTACGCGCTGGGCCAGTTGCCCCTGCTGCCCGCCGAGCACATCGACCATAGCCCGCGCTCGCGCACGGCCCCGCCCATCGCCGCGACGGCCGAGTACGGCGCGTATGTCGCGCACGGCTGCACCGGTTGCCACGGCGCGAATTTCGCCGGCCAGCACGTGCCAGGCACGCCGCCGTCCTTCGCCAGTTCCCGCAACCTGACGCCCACCGGCCTGGGCAAGTGGACCGCTGCGGATTTCCGCCGCGCGCTGCGCGAAGGCAAGCGCCCCGATGGCAGCGCCATTGATCCGTTCATGCCGTGGCAGGCGTACTCGAAGATGACCGACGTCGAGATCGATGCCATCTGGGCCTTCCTGCAAACCCTGCCGGCCACGCCGACCGGCAAGTGATTGTGGGAGCGGCCTGTGGGAGCGGCCTTGGCCGCGATCGACTCTTGCCAGGACTATCGCGGCCAAGGCCGCTCCTACCTGTCGATTCTATTTGTACAGTTGCTCGGGTAACCAAGTGGCCATCTGCGGGAAGGTCGCCACGGCCGCCAGCATCAGCAGTTGCAAGGCGATGAAGGGCACCACGCCGCGATAGATGTCCATCGTGCGCACTTCGGGCGGCGCCACGCCGCGCAGGTAGAACAAGGCGAAGCCGAACGGCGGCGTCAGGAACGACGTCTGCAGGTTGATGGCCATCATCACGCCGAGCCAGACCGGGCTGACGCCCATCGCCAACAATACCGGTGCAACGATCGGCACGACCACGAACACGATTTCGATGAAGTCGATGACGAAGCCGAGCACGAACATCACCCCCATCACGATCAGCAGCGCGCCGACCTTGCCGCCCGGCATGCCGGTCAGCGCCTCGTGCACGAGGTCGTCGCCACCGTAGCCGCGGAACACCAGCGAAAACAAAGCCGCGCCGACCAGGATGGCGAACACCATGGCATTCACGCGCGCGGTATCCATTGCCACTTCTCGCACGCGGGTCCACGACAATTGCCCGCCGATCGCAGCAAAGAACGCTGCGCCCACCGCGCCCAGCGCCGCCGCTTCGGTCGGGGTCGCGACTCCGAACAGGATCGAACCGAGCACCGCAAGGATCAAGGCCAGGGCCGGCACGATGGCGCGGACCAGTTGCAGGGTCGAACGCGGGATAGTTTCGCGTATCGCGGGCGCTCGTTCCGGCTGCCGCCATGCGACCCAAAGCACGTAGATGAGGTACAGCACGACCAGCCCGATGCCGGGTATCAGCGCGCCGGCGAACAGGTCGCCTACTGAAACGGTTTCCGGTGCGTAGATTCCCTGCTTGAGCTGCGCCTGCTGGTAGGCATTGCCCAGCTGGTCGCCGAGCAAGACCAGTATCAGCGACGGCGGAATGATCTGGCCCAAGGTTCCCGAGGCGCAGATGGCGCCGCAGGCAAGCTTGGGGTCATAGCCATGGCGCAACATCGTCGGCAGGGAAATCAATCCCATCGCGACCACGGTGGCGCCGACGATGCCGGTGGACGCCGCCAGGATGGCGCCGACCAGCAACACCGCCACCACCAGTCCGCCGCGCAATTGGCCGAACAGCGAGGCCACCGCTTCCAGCAGCGATTCGGCGATGCGCGATTTTTCCAACATGATCCCCATGAAGATGAAGAGCGGCACCGCCACCAGCGTCTCGTTGGTCATCGTGCCGAAGATGCGGCTTGGGAAGGCCTCGAGGAAACTCGGGTCGAAATTTCCGAGCAGCACGCCGAGGCCGGCGACCAGCAACGCGACGCCGCCAAGCACGAAGGCCACCGGAAAGCCCGTGGACAGTCCGGCCAGCAGGCCGAACAACAACAGGCCAAGCATCAGCAGGTGCTGGTTGTCCGGGCTCATGGTTCAGCATCCGGGTGCGCGCGCGCCCAGGCGCGAATGAGTTCAGCGACCGCCTGCAACAACAGCAAGGCCGCGGACAGCGGGATCAGCGTCTTTACGAGGTACCAGCCGGGCAGGCCCGCGGAGTTGGAACCCTCACGCTGTCCCCAGCTGGCGGCGACATAGTCGTAGCTGATCCACAGCGTGAAAACGCACAAGGGAATCAGAAGCAGCACGATGCCGGCACATTCAACCCACGCACGCGTGCGCGCCGACATGCGCTGCGAGAAAACGTCCACGCGCACGTGCGCTCCATGCTTGAATGCAAACCCCAGCGCCAGCAGGAACAGGGCGCCGTGCAACCACAATACCGCCTCCTGCACCGCTATCGAACCGAGGTCGAACAGGTAGCGCACGGCGACCAGGCCGGCGACGGCAATCACCAGCGCGACCGAGAGCCAGGCGGCAATCCGCCCGGTAATCTCGTTGGTCGCGTCGGCGAAGCGGATCAGCAACCTCACGCCGTCAATCCCACTCGTAGATCGTCCAGTAGACCGGCGACACCGTGTTCTTGTCGGCGTCGGTGCGGTCGAGTCGGCCGTTGCCGTCGTCGTCGTACAGGTAATAAGTCTTTCCGTGCGCCGGCGTGACCCGAACCATGTAAACCATTCCGGCCTGGCGATATTCCTCGATGCGGTCGCCGTTCTCGCTGGAGCGGATGGTGACGGTCGGCGTAGTCTCTTCGGACGGAGGCCCCTGCAACTTCTTCGGAACCGGCACGTCGCCCGAGGCCGCGGCGGGGGCCGGCGCGGTTTCCGGCGTCGTCGGTGGCGTGCTGGCAGTGGCGAGCATCAGGCTGAGCGCGATGGATAGCATGTCGATCTCCGTGGCTGGCAAGCATGGCCCATGCCGCGCCCGGCCTCAAGCGGCGTCGCCGCCCCCGGATTCCTTACAATGGCGCTCTTGCCGCAGCGAGCCCCGCCATGTCCCGACTCGTGCTGATCGACGGTTCGTCCTACCTGTATCGCGCCTTCCACGCGCTGCCGCCGCTGACCGCGCCGGACGGCTCGCCCACGGGCGCCCTGTTCGGCATCGTCAACATGCTGCGCGCCACCCTGAAGGAAAATCCCGACTACACGGCCTTCGTCGTGGATGCCTCGGGCCCGACCTTTCGCGACGAGATGTATCCCGCCTACAAGGCCACGCGGGCGGCCATGCCCGATGACCTGCGCGCGCAGGTCGAGCCGATGATGAAGATCGTCGAGGCCCTGGGTTTTCCCATCCTGCGCGTGGCCGGCGTGGAAGCCGACGACGTGATCGGCACGCTGGCGCTTCAGGCAGCGAGCCATGGCATTCCAGTCACTATCTCCACGGGCGACAAGGATTTCGCGCAACTGGTTCGGCCCGGCATCACCCTGACCAACACCATGACAGGCAGCGTGCTGGACACGGCCGGCGTGGTGGAAAAATTCGGCGTGCGCCCGGACCAGATCATCGATTTCCTGGCGCTGATGGGCGACACGGTGGACAACGTTCCCGGCGTCGATAAATGCGGGCCCAAGACGGCGGCGAAATGGCTGGCCGAATACGGGACGCTGGACGCGGTGATGGCCAATGCCGACAAGATCGGCGGCAAGATCGGTGAAAACCTGAGCGCGGCGCTCGATCGCCTGCCGCTGAACCGGCGTCTGATCACCATCAAGCTGGACGTGCCGCTTGACGTAACGCCGCCACAGCTGAAGTTGCGCGAGCGCGATGTTGCGGCGCTGACCGAGCTTTACACGCGCTATGGCTTCCATGCGGCGCTGCGCGAAGTGCAGGGTGGCAATGGTTCACCGGGTACGCCGCGCGCGATCGAATCAGGCAAGCCCAATATCAACCTGCATGCGGCATCGCCGACGCCGGTGGAGACGCCCGATGCATCGCTTTCGGTGAAGGGAAAGTACGAGACTGTGCTGACCCGCGCGCAACTCGACGATTGGCTTGAAAAAGTACGCGGCGCTTCGTTGCTGTGCTTCGACACCGAGACCGATTCGCTGGATCCGATGCAGGCGCGACTGGTTGGCCTGAGCCTGTGCGTCGAAACCGGCCACGCTGCGTATATCCCGTTGGCGCACACCTACCCCGGCGCGCCCGCGCAGTTGCCGATGCGCGATGCGTTGGACGCGCTGCGGCCGATCCTGTCGGACCCGCAACTGCCCAAGGTGGCACAGCACGGCAAGTACGACCTGCATGTATTGCGCAGGCATGGCATCGACGTGCAGGGTTTGAGCGACGACACCATGCTGGAAAGCTTCGTGTTGAATGCCGGCGGCCAGCGCCACGACATGGATTCATTGGCAGCGCGTTACCTGGGCTACCAGACCATCCGCTACGAGGATGTCGCCGGCAAGGGCGCGAAGCAGATTTCGTTCGCCGACGTCGCACTGGAGCAGGCGACCGACTACGCCGCCGAGGATGCCGACATCACGCTGCGCCTGCACCAGGTGCTGTCCGCGCGACTGGCTGCAGAGCCGTCGTTGCTGCGCGTTTATCGCGACATCGAGATGCCCTTGGTGCCGGTACTGGAACGCATGGAGGCCAACGGCGTTTCCATCGACATGGACGAACTGCGCCGCCAAAGTACGGATCTGTCGCAGCGCATGTTGAAGGCCCAGCAGCGCGCGCATGACGTGGCCGGGCGCACCTTCAACCTCGATTCGCCGAAGCAACTGGGCCAGTTGTTGTTCGACGAATTGAAACTGCCCGCGGCCATCAAGACGCCCGGCGGCGCGCCGTCCACCAACGAAGAAGCGCTGGAGGCCATCGCCGACCTGCACGAACTGCCGCGCCTGATCCTGGAATATCGCGGGCTGGCGAAACTGCGCAGCACCTACACCGACAAGTTGCCGCTGATGCGCAATCCGGCCACCGGGCGCGTGCACACCAGCTACCACCAGGCCGGCGCCGCCACCGGCCGGCTGAGTTCAAGCGATCCCAATCTGCAGAACATCCCGATCCGCAGCGAGGATGGCCGGCGCATCCGCCAGGCTTTCGTCGCGCCGCCGGGGCGAAAGATCGTGGCCTGCGACTATTCGCAGATCGAGTTGCGCATCATGGCCCATCTGTCCGGCGACGCCGGCCTGGTACAAGCATTCAAGAGTGGGCAGGACGTGCATCGCGCGACGGCGGCGGAAGTGTTCGGCGAAAGCGTCGAGTCCGTCACCGGCGACCAGCGCCGCGCGGCCAAGGCGATCAACTTCGGACTGATGTATGGCATGAGCGCGTTCGGCCTTGCGCGACAACTGGGCATCGGCCGCGGCGAGGCGCAAGACTACATCGCGCTTTATTTTTCACGCTACCCGGGTGTTCGCGAGTACATGGAACGCATCCGCAGCCAGGCGCGTGAAACGGGTTACGTCGAAACGGTCTTCGGCCGTCGCCTCGCGCTGCCGGAAATCCAGTCGCGCAACCAGGCGCAACGCGCCGGCGCCGAACGCGCCGCCATCAATGCGCCGATGCAGGGCACGGCAGCGGACATCATCAAGCGCGCGATGATCGACGTGGACGCCTGGATCGAGTCCCTGGCGGGCAGCCCGGCCCTGATGCTGATGCAGGTCCACGACGAACTGGTTTTCGAGTGCGACGCCGATTTCGTCCCGACCTTGGTGGCCGAGGTGAAGGCGCGGATGGAGGCAGCGGCGGAACTGAGCGTGCCCCTGGTGGTCGATGTAGGGGTTGGGGATAACTGGGACGAGGCACATTGAGGCTTCCGTCACAGTTTTCCCCCGGGATTTCCGGGTTTTAGCCGGATTTGCCCCCCGGATAAACGGAGCCTGAACAAAGTTTCCATGACGTGGCCGCATTCACGAACTCCTAATGCGGTGGGTGGTCAACTACCTGCGACGGATGCAATGTCCGTCGTGGATACACTCCCTCCCCTGAGTGATCCGATGGAACACGGAGTCTCCCCACTCCCGTTCCAAACACCGGCCCCGCAAGCTTCCCCTGGCTTGCGGGGTTTTTTTGGGCACCTCATTCGGCCGTCGGCGCCTCGCCCAGCCAATCGCGCGGTACCAGATAGTCCTGCAATGCCGCCTCGGCGCTGCCGGGCTCGGGCTGGTACCCGTATTCGAAGCGGACCCGGGGTGGCAGGCTCATCAGGATGCTTTCGGTGCGGCCGCCCGATTGCAGGCCGAACAGGGTGCCGCGGTCCCAGACCAGGTTGAACTCCACGTAGCGGCCGCGCCGGTACAGCTGGAACTCGCGCTCCCGCTCGCCGTAAGGCGTGTCGCGGCGTCGGGCGACGATGGGCAGGTAGGCGTCCAGGAAGCCATCGCCAACCGCACGCTGGTAGGCGAAGCATTCGTCGATGTCGCCGGACAGGTCGTCGAAGAACAAGCCTCCGACGCCGCGGGCTTCATTGCGATGCTTGAGGAAGAAATAGCGATCGCACCAGGTCTTGTGCACCGCGTAGCGATCGGTGCCAAAAGGCTCGCACAGTTTTTTTGCCACGCGATGCCAGTGCAGCACGTCTTCGTGCACGGGATAGAACGGCGTCAGGTCGAAGCCACCGCCAAACCACCAGATCGGCTCGCCGCCGGGCGGCTGGGCCTGGAAGAAGCGCACGTTGGCGTGGCTGGTCGGCACATGCGGATTACGCGGATGCAACACCAGGGACACGCCCACCGCGCGCCACGGTGCACCGGCCAACTCGGGTCGGTGTGCCGTCGCCGACCCCGGCAGGGTGGTGCCGCTGACGTCCGAGAATCCAACGCCGGCCTGCTCGAACAGGTCACCGTCCTTCAGCACGCGTGACCGACCGCCACCGCCTTCCTTGCGTTGCCAGTTGTCCTCGACGAAGTCTGCTTCGCCATCGGCCAGTGACAAGGCCATGCACAGGCGATCCTGCAATTGGCGCAGATAGGCTTCGACGGCAACAATCTGGTTCATGGCGGGGACCGGAAGGGTGTGCGCGCATGATAGCCGCTGGGCTGCAGCTATAATCCTCCGGGTCGATGAATACCCCATCCAGCGCCCCCGCCCGGCTTCGCATCACCCATGCCGAGTGCGACGGCGCGTTGATCCGTTTCGAATTCGCCAACGCGCACGCCGTGGACAATCCGCTGCGGGTTCCCTGCGCGCGACTCGCGGGCCCTGACGAAGGCGAATGGTGGTGGGCCGGGTCGCTGACCGAAACCGCCGATACCTGCGGCGCTGCCTGGGCGCATGGCGAGCAATACGCGATGGTGGCCATCAGCGTGGCCGAGCACGAGGGCGACATCGAGGCCGCGGCCAGCCAGGCCTACCAACGCCTGATCACTTGCGTGCGACCCAGCGGCCATCCCTACCTGCTGCGGATCTGGAATTATTTTTCCGCCATCAACGAGGGCGTCGGCGATGGCGAACGCTATCGGCGCTTCTGCGTTGGCCGGGCGCAAGGCGTGGATGGTCGATTCAACGATCCGCCACCGGCGGCCACGGCGATCGGCGGCAGCGAAGACACCGGCCAGTTGCAGGTGATCGCGCTGTGCTCGCGCACGCCGGCGATTGCCCTCGAAAATCCGCGCCAGACCCCGGCCTGGCAATATCCGCGCGAGTTCGGACCGGTGTCGCCGGGTTTTTCGCGCGGCGCCTTGCTTGATGCCGACAGCGACACGCCGCGACTGCTGGCCTCGGGCACGGCCAGCATCATCGGCCATGTATCGCAACATGTGGGCGACAGCGCCGCGCAACTGGTCGAAAGCCTGGCCAACCTTGAAGCCCTGCTCGCCGAGGGCAGCGCGCGTTCGGGCCGCATCTTCAGCTTCGCCGGTTGCGAGGCCTTGCGCGTTTACCTGCGCGACCCGGCCGACCTGTCGCTGGCGCAGGCCGCCATCGTTTCGTCAGGCTTGCCCGGCGACCGGGTCGTGTACCTGCAGGGCGACGTCTGCCGTCGTGAACTCGCGGTTGAACTCGAAGGCGTGTTCGCGGCGGGCTGAAGCGCGTCCGATTCGCCGATTCCTAGGCGCCCAGCTCGATCCAGACCGGCGTGTGGTCGCTGGGCCGGTCCCACAAGCGCGGTTCCCGGTCGATGCCTGCCACCACCACGCGACGGCGCAAGGCTTCGCTGACCAGCACCAGATCGATGCGCAAGCCCAGGTTGCGACGAAAGCCCGCAGCGCGGTAATCCCACCAGCTGAACTGCCCGCCCTCGGCGTGCAGCAGGCGATAACTGTCGTGCAGGCCGAGCGATTGCAGTCGCCGCAACGCGGCGCGTTCGGCGGTTGAGGTCAGGATGGAGTCGTCGTTCCAGACCAGTGGGTCGTGCACGTCGCGGTCGTCGGGCGCGATGTTGAAATCGCCCAGCACCACCAGTTGCGGATGCGCGCGCAACTCATCGGCCAGCCAGCCGTGCACCGCGTCCATCCAGCGCAGCTTGTAATCGTATTTCTCACTGCCGACGGACTGGCCGTTCACCACGTAGAGATTGATGATGCGCACGCCACCGACGGTCGCCGCGATCACGCGCTTCTGGGGGTCTTCGAACCCCGGGATGTCGCATTGCACCCCGGTCGCCGCTTCGCGACTGAGGATCGCGACGCCGTTGTAGGTCTTCTGTCCGCAGAAGACGCTGCGATAACCCTGCTCGGCAAGCACCGTGTCGGGAAACTTGCTGTCCTCGAGCTTGGTTTCCTGCAACGCCACCACGTCGGGCGCGGCAGTGCGCAACCACTCCTGCAGGTGCGGCAGGCGCACGTTGAGTGAATTCACGTTCCAGCTGGCGATCTTCATGCGCGGATGCTAACGGGTCAGGCGGCTTCGCGGCAAAGGCCATGGCGGCGGACCCGGCGCGGCGGTGGCATCATGGCCGCCTGCATTGAAAGGGTGGAGGACGGATGGACTGGGTTGACCTGCGTAGCGACACCATCACCCGGCCCACGCAAGCCATGCGAGATGCGGGGCTGCGCGCGCCGGTCGGCGACGACGTGATGGGCGACGATCCGACCGTGAACGCGCTGCAGTCGCGGCTGGCGTCCGAACTGGGTTTCGAATCGGGCCTGTTCGTGGCATCGGGCACGCAGTCCAACCTGCTGGCGCTGATGGCGCACTGCGAGCGCGGCGACGAATACCTGGTCGGCAGCGAAGCGCACACCTACAAGTACGAGGGCGGCGGCGCGGCCGTGCTCGGCTCGATCCAGCCGCAGCCCATCCCGCAATCGGCCGACGGCACGCTGCCGCTGGACCTGGTCGCGAAGGCGATCAAGCCCATAGGCGATCCGCATTTCGCGATCTCGCGATTGCTCGCGCTGGAAAATACCTGGGCAGGCCGCGTGCTGCCGCGCGACTATATCGAACGCGCCGGAGCACTCGCGCGCACTCGCGGACTGGGCTTCCACCTCGACGGGGCGCGGCTCTACAACGCGGCGGTCGCCGAAGGCGTCGAACCGCGCGAAATCACCCGCCACTTCGACAGCGTGTCGGTGTGTTTTTCAAAAGGGCTGGGCGCGCCGATCGGTTCCATGTTGCTCGGCAGCAGCCTGTTGATCGACCGCGCGCGGCGCTGGCGCAAGGTCGTCGGCGGCGGCTGGCGCCAGGCCGGCTTGCTGGCGGCGATGGCCAACCACGCGCTCGATCACCATGTGCAGCGACTGGCCGACGACCATCGCCGCGCGCGTGAACTCGCGCAAGGGCTGCAGGGCGTGCCCGGAATAACCGTTGAAGGCCCGCATACCAACATGGTCTTCATCACGGTGCCTGCCGAATCGGTACCGGCACTCGACGCGCACCTGCGCGCGCGACAGATCCGCCTGGCCATCAGCAAGCCCGAGGTGCGGCTGGTCATGCACCTGGACATCAGCGACGACGGCGTGCAGCGCACGGTCGCCGCCTTTGAAGAGTTTTTCGCCTAGGCCGCGTGCGCCGGCGGTTCCGCCGCCAGCAAACCGTGGCTGCGCAACAGCGCCTCGGGCTGCGGTTCACGGCCGCGGAAGGCAATGAAACTTTCCAGCGCCGGGCGCGAGCCGCCCACCGCCAGGATCTCGCGCCGGTAGCGCGCGCCGGTCGCCGGGTCGAACACGCCGGCTTCCTCGAATGCCGCAAAGGCGTCGGCACTGAGCAACTCGGCCCACAGGTAGCTGTAGTAACCCGCCGAGTAGCCACCGCTGAAGATGTGCGTGAAGGCATGCGGGAAACGATGCCACTCCGGCGGGAACACCACCGCCACTTCCTGCCGTACCTCCTCCAGCAAATCCAGCGTGCGCGCGCCGCGCTGCGGATCGAATTCGTGGTGCAGGCGGAAATCGAACAGCGCGAATTCCAACTGCCGCATCAGGAACAGGCCGGCGTGGAAATGCCGCGCCGCCAACATTTTCTGGAACAGTTCGTCCGGCAGCGGCTCATCGGTTTCGTAGTGGCGGGCAAAACCGTCCAACGCCTCGCGCTGCCAACCGAAGTTTTCCATGAACTGGCTCGGCAATTCGACCGCATCCCATTCCACGCCATTGATGCCGCCCACGCTGGGCCAGTGCACTTCGGTCAGCAGGTGATGCAGGCCGTGGCCGAATTCATGGAACAGCGTAAGCACGTCGTTGTGGGTCAGCAGTGACGGTTTCCCTTCCGCCGGGCATGGATGCCCAAGTGCCGCGGGCGCAGGATGCGCAGGAGCGGCCGCACCTCGTGCAAAATTGCAGGTCAGGAACGCAATCGGCAGGCGCTTGCCATCGGCGTCCAGCAGCGGCGCGCGGCAGACATCCATCCAGGCGCCACCGCGCTTGCCTTCGCGGGTGAAGTGGTCGAGGTAGACACCGGCAATAATGTCGCCGTTGTTGTCGAACACGTCGAAAAACTGCACGTCCGGATGCCAGGTATCCACGCCGTGGCGCTCGACCAGTTTCGCGCCCAGCACGCGCTCGGCCAGGGCGAACAGGCCAGCCATCACCTTGGGCAGCGGGAAGTAGGGCTTGATGGCCTCCTCGGAAAAATCGTAACGACGCTCGCGCAATTTTTCGCTGGCGTAACCGATGTCCCAGGGTTGCAGGTCGGTGATGCCCAGCTCGCTGGCGGCAAATTCACGAAGGGCCTGCAATTCCGCGCGTGCCACCGGCCGCGCCTTGTCGGCGAGTTCACGCAGGAAGCCGAGCACGCGGTCCGGCGAACTGGCCATCTTGTCTACCAGCGACAAGGCCGCGCTTGATTCGAAGCCCAGCAATTGCGCGGCTTCATGACGCAGGGCGAGGATGCGGCCGATGCGCTCGCTGTTGTCGAAGCGTTTGGCGTCCGGGCCCTGGTCGGAGGCCCGCGTGTTGTAGGCGCCGTACAGTGTCTTGCGCAACTCGCGGTCGTCGGCATAGGTCAGGATCGCCTGCACCACCGGCCCCTTCAGGGTCGCCAGGAAGCCATCCTGTCGGCGACTGTTGGCGGCTTGCGCGAGCAGGGTCCGCGCAGAATCGGGCAGGCCTGCCAGTTCCGCTTCGGTCACCGGTCGCGTCCACGAATCGGTCGCGTCCAGCACGGCTTCCTCGAATTCGGTTTCGACGCGGCTCAACTCATTCTGGATTTCGCGAAAGCGGCTGCGCGCGGGTTCTTCCAGGGCGACGCCGGACAACTCGAAATCGCGCAGGCTGTCGTCCACCAGGGTTTGCTGCGCGCGGTCGAGCGCGGAAAATCCGACGCCATCACGCACGGCGCGCACAGCCTGGTACAGGGCGCGGTTCTGGCCCAGCAGGCTGCCGTGTTCGGTGATTTTTTCCAGCGCCTCGGAATAGGCTTCGCGCAACTCTGGCGAATCTTTCACGCCATGCAGGTGCGAGACGGGTGCGAACACGCGACCGAGGCGTTCTTCCATGCGCTCGAGCGGCGCAATCAGCGTGTCGAACGTGGTGACGACCGGCGAAGCTGTCAGCTGGTCAACGAGCGACTGGTAGTCGGCAAGGGTCTTTTCTACCGCAGGCACGACCTGTTCGGGCGTGATGGCGGAAAAGGCGGGGAGCTCGGCATCGTCGAGCAGTGCATTGGGGGCCGTAGTCATACTGCAAAGGTGAAGCGCGCAGCCACTGTTTTCAAGCGGCTGCGCGAAATAAAGCCCGGATCAGGCCTGGCTGCTTCAGCGATTGGCGACGCGATCGGCCTTCATGCGCTGCAGGTCCAGCGGCTGGATGGCAATGACGCGGCAGCGCAGCTGGCCGACGATGATGTCGCCGCTACCCGCCTGCAGGCGGCCTTCGATGCCGTCCACGCCGCCGATCTCGACCGTCACCCGACCCGAAAGCGCTTCGCAATTGTTGCGCGTGGTCAGCAGGTAGGCAGTGCCGGGCTTGGTCCAGATGACCAGGGTCTTGTCGCCGGTCCGCTGCCAGTTGTACAGCTGGGTAAAGCGGAACTCGGAAATTGGGTCGCCGGCATAGGCGGCGTAATCGATGCGGGAGTGTTTGGCCTGCGCGGTCAGTGAAAGCAATGCGAGCAACAGGCCGAGCAAGATTATCCGGGGCTTCATGGCGGTCTCCGATGTTGGGTGCCGATCCACTCTAGACCCTT
>JANNWV010000099.1:0-3133 GCA_031408815.1 Gammaproteobacteria bacterium | reverse complement strand
AGGGGAGGGGGCGACGCATCACTGCGTTTCGCCCGATAGTTCAACGCGAGGCGGGCGCCACCGGGTATAATTCCTCGCTTCCTATCCTCGGGACCGCACCATGCTGCGCATCCAGGCTGAAGCCCTGACGTTCGACGACGTCTCCCTCGTCCCCGCCCATTCGATCGTCCTGCCCAAGGACGTCAACCTGTCGACGCAGCTCACGCGCGGCATCACCCTGAACCTGCCGATTGTCTCGGCGGCGATGGACACCGTCACCGAAGCCCGCCTCGCCATCGCGATGGCTCAGCTCGGGGGCATCGGCATCCTGCACAAGAACATGTCGCTGCAGCTGCAGGCCGCGAACGTCGCCAAGGTCAAGAATTTCGAAGCCGGCGTGATCCGCGAGCCCTTTACTGTTGGCCCCGACACGACGATCGGCGAGGTAATCAAGCTCACGCGGGCCCGCAATATCTCCGGCGTGCCGGTCGTCGACGGCGGCCAGCTGCTTGGCATCGTCACCAGCCGCGACATGCGCTTCGAAAAGAAGCTCGACGATCCGGTCCGCAACATCATGACCAAGAAGGACAAATTGGTCACGGTGGGCGAGGGCGCGTCCGACGATGAAGTGCTGGCGCTCATGCACAAATTCCGCATCGAGAAAGTGCTGTTGGTCAACGACGCGTTCCTACTGCGCGGCCTGATCACTGTGAAGGACATCCAGAAAGCCCGTGACAACCCCAATGCCGCCAAGGACATCGCCGAGCGCTTGCTCGCTGGCGCTGCGGTGGGCGTGGGCGGCGACACTGAAGCACGCGTCGAGGCCCTGGTGCAGGCCGGTGTCGACGTGATCGTGGTGGATACGGCGCACGGCCATTCGCAAGGCGTGCTCGACCGCGTGAAGTGGGTGAAGAAGAATTTCCCGAATGTCGAAGTGATCGGCGGCAATATCGTCACCGGCGATGCGGCGCTTGCGCTGATGGACAACGGCGCCGATGCGGTGAAGGTGGGCGTGGGCCCGGGTTCGATCTGCACGACGCGTATCGTTGCCGGCGTCGGCGTCCCGCAGATCACTGCGATCGCGATGGTGGCTGAAGTCCTGAAGGGCCGCATCCCGCTGATCGCCGATGGCGGCATCCGCTATTCGGGTGACATCGGCAAGGCGCTGGTAGCAGGCGCGAGCACCGTGATGATCGGAGGATTGTTTGCCGGTACCGAGGAAGCGCCGGGCGAAGTCGAATTGTTCCAGGGCCGGTCCTACAAGAGCTATCGCGGCATGGGCTCGATCGGTGCGATGGAGCTGGGCTCAAAGGATCGCTATTTCCAGGACGCCTCCGACGCCGACAAGCTGGTGCCGGAAGGCATCGAAGGCCGTGTCCCTTATCGCGGTCCGCTGGCCAACATCGTGCACCAGCTGGCCGGTGGCGTCCGCGCCTCGATGGGCTATGTCGGCTGCGCCACCATCGAAGAGATGCGCACGCGCCCGAAATTCGTTCGCGTCACTTCCGCCGGCACGCGTGAGAGCCATGTGCACGACGTGCAGATCACCAAGGAACCGCCCAACTACCGCGCCAGCTGACCGCTGCGCGGCAGCGTTTCACTTCCCCCGAGTGGCCAATGACCGATATCCATAGCGACAAGATCCTGATCCTCGATTTTGGTGCGCAGTACACGCAGCTGATTGCCAGGCGGGTTCGCGAGTTCGGCGTCTACTGCGAAGTCTGGGCCTGGGATCATGATCCGGCCGAGATCGCGCGGTTCGCGCCCAAGGGCATCATCCTGTCCGGCGGTCCTGAATCGACCACGGAAGCCGGTTCGCCGCGCGCCCCGCAGGAAGTTTTCGATGCCAGCGTGCCGCTGTTGGGTATCTGCTACGGCATGCAGACCATGGCGCTGCAACTGGGCGGCGCGACCGAAGGCGGCCACCATCGCGAGTTCGGCCACGCGCAAGTCGAGGTTACCGCCGAGTGCGCGCTGCTCGATGGCCTGAAGGACCAGGCCGGTTCACCGCCGCGGCTCGATGTCTGGATGAGCCATGGCGACCGGGTGACCGAAATTCCGGAAGGCTTCGCGATTACCGCACGCACTGAATCGGTGCCGATCATCGCGATGGCTGACGAAGCGCGTCGCTGGTACGGCGTGCAGTTTCATCCCGAAGTTACCCATACCAAATCGGGCGAGGCGATGCTTCGCCGTTTCGCCGTGGACATTTGTGGCTGTGCGACCCTGTGGACGGCGGCCAACATCATCGAGGACCAGATCGAGCGCGTGCACGCGCTGATCGGTGACGACAATGTATTGCTCGGGCTGTCCGGCGGCGTGGATTCGTCCGTCGTCGCGGCGCTGCTGCACAAGGCCATCGGCGACCGATTGACGTGCGTGTTCGTCGATACCGGTTTGTTGCGCTGGCAGGAAGGTGACCAGGTGATGGCAATGTTCGCCGAGCACATGGGCCTGAAGGTCATCCGCGTGGATGCGGCAGAGCGCTATTTCTCGGCACTGGCCGGCGTGTCCGATCCGGAAGCCAAGCGCAAGATCATTGGCCGGCTGTTCGTCGAAATCTTCGACGAACAGTCCTCGAAGCTGAAAAACGTGAAGTGGCTGGCGCAGGGCACGATCTATCCCGACGTCATCGAATCGGCTGGCAGCAAGACCGGCAAGGCCCACGTCATCAAGAGCCACCACAATGTCGGCGGCCTGCCCGAAAACATGAAGCTCGGTCTGGTCGAACCCTTGCGCGAATTGTTCAAGGACGAGGTGCGGCGTATTGGCGTGGAGCTCGGCCTGCCGCGCGAGATGGTGTATCGCCATCCGTTCCCCGGGCCCGGACTGGGCGTGCGCATCCTGGGTGAGGTGAAGCCCGAGTTCGCGCACTTGCTGGCGCAGGCCGATGCCATCTTCATCGACGAGTTGCGCAAATCAGGTTGGTACGACAAGACCAGCCAGGCCTTTGCGGTGTTCCTGCCGGTGCGTTCGGTCGGCGTGGTTGGCGATGCGCGTGCCTACGAGTGGGTGATTGCGTTGCGTGCCGTGGAGACGGTGGACTTCATGACCGCGCACTGGGCGCATCTGCCGTACGAGCTTTTGGGTACTGTTTCTAATCGTATTATCAATGAGTTACGCGGTATATCTCGCGTAGTGTATGACATCAGTG
>JANNWV010000098.1:0-4112 GCA_031408815.1 Gammaproteobacteria bacterium | reverse complement strand
GTGAGGCCGCAGTGGCAGCCATGCAGTTCTTCCGGTCATTCCAGCCGCGGCTGGTGGGCAGCGTGCTGGACGGCACGGCGGACGCAACATCACCGATCCGCCTGCATGCCTTCAGCGACGAACCCGAGCTGTTTGCGCGATTCCTGATGGACGCCAACCTGCCGGCGAGCCAGATGCCGGAACAATCACTCAGGGTGGATCGGGAAACCCGCGCGCGCTTTCCGGCGTGGGCTTTCCAGGCCGACGGCCTGGAATTCGAGATCACGGTGCTGCCGCACGACCTGCTCCGCCAGGCGCCATTGGGCAGCGATGCGCAGCCGATGGCGCGCGCCGGCCTGGCGGCGGTGCGCAAACTTCTGGAGGCTGGAACGAAAGCGCCGCCCGGTTTGGGCGGCGCGGACGACGACGCGGATTAGCGGTTGCCGAGCGGCACGTAGTCGCGGGCCGGCGAGCCGGTGTAGATCTGGCGCGGACGGCCGATCTTGTTTTCCGGATCGGTCTGCTGCTCGAGCCAGTGCGAAACCCAGCCGGCGGTGCGCGCGATGGCGAACATGACGGTGAACATTTCGCGCGGGATGCCCAGCGCCTTGTAGATGATGCCGGAATAGAAGTCGACGTTCGGGTACAACTTGCGGGCGATGAAGTACTCGTCCTTGAGTGCGGCTTCTTCCAACTTCAAAGCCACTTCCAGCATCGGGTCGTTGACGCCGAGCTCGCCCAATACTTCGTGGGTCATCTCGCGGATGATGGTCGCGCGCGGATCGAAGTTCTTGTACACGCGGTGGCCGAAGCCCATCAGGCGGAAGCCGGAGTTCTTGTCCTTGGCGCGATCCACGGCCTTGGCAACATCTTCCGGACGGCCGATGCCGGCCAACATGTCGAGCACCGCCTCGTTGGCGCCGCCGTGCGCGGGACCCCACAGCGCCGCCACGCCCGCTGCCACGCAGGCATACGGATTGGCGCCGGTGGAACCGACCAGGCGCACGGTGGACGTGGACGCGTTTTGTTCGTGGTCGGCGTGCAGGATGAAGAGCAGGTCGAGCGCGCGCGCGGCGACCGGCTTCATCACCAGCGGCTCGCTCGGCACTTCGAACATCATGTGCAGGAAGCGCTCGACGTATTCGAGGTTGTTGCGCGGATAGCGGATCGGCCAGCCGATCGAGTAACGATGGCAGGCAGCAGCAATCGTCGGCACCTTGGCCAGCAAGCGGATCGCGGCGAGGCGACGCTGCTCGGGGTCTTCCAGGTCCAGGTCGCCGTGGTAGAAGGCCGCCAGCGAACCGAGCATGCCGGTCATCATCGCCATCGGATGCGCGTCGTGGCGGAACCCGTACAGGAAGGTCCGGAAGGCCTCGTGCATCATCGTGTGGTGGGTGACTTCGTGCTCGAACTTGCCGAACTGTTCGGCGTTCGGCAACTCGCCGTGCATCAGCAGGTAGCTGACTTCCAGGAAGTTCGACTGCTTGGCCAGTTGTTCGATCGGATAGCCGCGATACATCAGCACGCCGGCGTCGCCATCAATATAGGTGATGGCGCTGCGGCAACTGGCCGTGGACATGAAGCCCGGGTCGTAGGTGAAGCTACCGGTTTCCTTGTACAGCTTGCCGATGTCGATGCAGGGCGGGCCGAGGGTGCCGGTGTGCACGGGAAGTTCGACGGATTTGTCGCCCGCGTTGAGAATCACGCTCGGGTTGTCAGACACGACAGGCTCCTTGAAAACGGTATTTTGGCCAAGTGCCAAGTATCGCATACGGGATTTGCGCAAGGCAGTGCAAACCCACACGAAAACTCCCGAGGCGGGCCGCCAGCGTGAACCGAGGCACGAAAACGACAACGGCCGCAGGGCGGCCGTTGTCGGGACTTGCTGGCCGGCGGGGTGGCCGGCGGCGAACCGCGGTATTACTCGGTTGCCGGCTTGGCGGCGCCATAGCGCTTGCGGAACTTGTCCACGCGGCCGCTGGTGTCCATCAACTTCTGCTTGCCGGTGTAGAAGGGGTGCGAAGCCGAGGAGACTTCAACCTTCACCAGCGGATATTCCTTGCCATCTTCCCACTTGATCGTCTCTTTGCTGGAGAGAGTGGAACGCGTGAGGATGATGAAATCGGAGGTAACGTCCTGGAAGACGACGTCGTGATACTTGGGATGGATATCGGCTTTCACAGGAAAGGTCCACAGTGATTCGGGAAAGACCCCCATTTTAGCCGTTTCGCGCATATGTAAGCAAGCAGCCCATAACTTTAGTTCGCGGAGCCGGCTCCGTAAGGCGCTTCTGCCCCCCTCAAGCCCCCGCAAACCGCACCGCACTCCCGATCCAGCGCGCCACCACCCTCCCCGCCAGCTCCGGCGCCCCGGTCAACAGCGTCTCAGCCACCTGCTGGACGGCTGGCAGCAGGTGCGCGTCCCGCACCAGGTCCGCCACCCGGAACCCGGCCAGGCCGGTCTGCCGCGTGCCCAACAACTCGCCCGGACCACGCAGTTCCAGGTCCTTCTCGGCAATCACGAAGCCGTCCGTGGTCTGCCGCATCACCTCCAGCCTTTGCCGGGCCAACATGGAAAGGGGTGGCTTGTACATCAGTACGCAGCTGGACGCCTCGGCGCCGCGGCCGACTCGCCCACGCAGCTGGTGCAACTGGGCAAGTCCCAAGCGCTCGGCATTCTCGATCACCATCAGGCTGGCGTTCGGGACGTCCACGCCAACTTCAATCACCGTGGTGGCAACCAGCAACTGGATCTCGCCGGCCTTGAAGCTGGCCATCACCGACTGTTTTTCCGCAGGCTTCATGCGCCCGTGCAGCAACCCGACGCGCAGGCCCGGCAACGCCAGGGTAAGCGCGTCGTACGTCGTCTGGGCCGCCTGCGCCTCGATGCGCACGCCCTGCCCTGGTCCGTCGCCGGCTTCGCTCTCGTCAATCAGCGTGCAAACCCAATAAACCTGGCGACCCTGCGCGCAGGCGAGCTGGATTCTCTCCACCACCTCGTCGCGACGCGTGCCGGGTAGCGCCACCGTGGTCACCGGCGTTCGGCCTGGCGGCATTTCATCGATCACTGAAACGTCCAGGTCGGCATAGGCGGACATCGCCAGCGTTCGCGGGATCGGCGTGGCCGTCATCACCAGCTGATGCGGAACACGGCTGCCATCCAGCCCTTTGTCGCGCAGCGAAAGGCGCTGGTGCACGCCGAAGCGATGTTGTTCATCCACGATCGCAAGGGCGAGATCCTTGAAGACCACGCCCTCCTGCATCAGTGCGTGCGTGCCGACCACCACCTGCCCTTCGCCCGACGCGATGCGCGCCAACGCGGCGGTGCGCGCCTTGCCCGTCACCTTGCCCGCCAGCCACGCCACCTGGACACCCATGGGTTCGAGCCAGTTGCGGAAATTGATCAGGTGCTGCTCGGCGAGCAACTCGGTCGGCGCCATCAGTGCGACCTGCTTGCCCGCTTCCACGGCCCGCAGTGCGGCCAGCGCGGCGACCACGGTCTTGCCGCTGCCGACGTCGCCCTGCACGAGGCGCAGCATTGGCTCGGGCTTGCGCATGTCAGCAGCAACTTCATCGTAGACGCGCCTCTGCGCGCCGGTAAGCGAATACGGAAGGCCCTTGCGCAATGACTCGGCCAGTGCGCCACGACCCTTGATGGCGCTCGCGCCATGCGCGCGCAAGGCGATGCGCTGGCGACGCAGGCTAAGGTGGTGCGCGAGCATTTCCTCGAACGCAAGCCGCTGCAGCGCGGGATGCCGACCGCTGGAAAAAAGAAGGACATCCGTATCGGGCGGCGGCCGGTGCGCGACCAGCAAGGCCTGCTTCAAGGTGGGCATGTCCAGCGCGCGAATCACCGCCACAGGCAACAATTCGAGTTCTTCGGCAGGTGGCAGGCGCTTCAGCGCTTCGGCGATCAGCCGCGACATCGTTTGCGGCCCAACGCCCTCGATCACCGGATAGACCGGGTCGAGCGAATCGCGCATCAAGCCGTCATCCGATTCGGCGAGGAAGCGGTAACTCGGATGCACGATCTCCAGGCCATGGCCGCTCGGTCGCGCCTCGCCAAAGCAGCGCAACCGGCGGCCCGGGATGAATTGCGCGGCCTGGGCTGAATTGAAATGAAAGAAGCGCAAG
>JANNWV010000097.1:0-6237 GCA_031408815.1 Gammaproteobacteria bacterium | reverse complement strand
GGCGGCGATTTGGGCGACGGTCATTGGCTCGCTCGGCTACAGTTTTGGTTCCGTTATCAGCCGCTTCTTCGACCGAATCCAGGACGTTGAACACTGGCTGATGTTGGGCATCATTGTTTCGGTGGTGCTCCTGCGCCTGGCCAACTCGTCGAACAGGAAAGCCCGAACCTAGTGTCATTGCATCTGCACCTGATAACCCTGCACACGGCGGCAGTCGCGCTTGGGCTGCTGACCTATGTGCTCGTCTCGCGCGTCGGGCATCAGCGACGCCATCCTTCGGCGGCCATCGGCTGGGTATTGGGGATTTTCGCCTTTCCCTACCTGGCCATCCCGTTATTTTTGTTGATCGGGGCGCGCAAGGCCTCGCGACCGATGCATGGGGACAACGCGCGCACGCCATCCGCAGAAGTTTGGGCCGGCCCGCGATGGGCGGCCCAGTTGTCCGCGGGAATGGGACTGCCCGCGGTTCGCCCCAGCGATCGGATCGCCATCTTCGGCGAAGGGCGCGAGGCGCTTCAGGGTTTGTTGGACCTGATTGAAGGGGCGCAGGCGGAGCTGTGTGTCAGCACCTTCCAATTTGCCAACGATCGAACCGGCAGTCGTGTCGTCAACGCACTGACGGATGCCGCGCTGCGTGGCGTGCAGGTTCGCGTATTGATCGACGCCATAGGCAGCATCGAATCCTCTGGAAACCTGCACAGGGCGCTCGCCGCTGCCGGGGTCGAAATTCAGCGGTTCATGCCCCTCCTGCACAATCCACGCCGGGGTCGCACCAATTTGCGAAATCACAGGAAGCTGGCGATTGCGGACCGGCAACAGCTCTGGTCCGGCGGGCGCAACATCACGGATGCCTATTTCGTTGGCCAGTCCGGCGAGCCGGCCTGGGTCGATATCAGTTTCCAGATAACGGGCGCGGTCGCGACGGACGCGCTACGCGTATTCGATGGGGACTGGTTGGCTGCTGGTGGCAACGCCCATCCGGACCTGCCACAGGACATCGGACAGGCAGCGGGGCAGAACCCCGTGCAGCTGATTCCCAGTGGGCCCGATTACGCCGATGACACGATTTACGAATTCCTGCTTACGGCGATTCACCGTGCCGAGTCAACGATTCGGGCTGCGACTCCGTATTTCGTACCCGATGACGCATTGCTTCAGGCGCTCATCATCGCCTGTCGCCGAGGGGTTCGTGTGACCCTCCTGGTGCCGCGCCGCTCGAATCATCGGCTCGCGGACTGGGCGCGCGGACGTGCGCTGCGGGAACTGTCCGCGGCGGGAGCTACCATCCTGCTGCTGCCCGTGATGCTGCACGCCAAGCTGGTGATCGTGGATGACGCCATCGCGTTGTGCGGATCGGTCAACCTCGACGGACGAAGCTTGTTCCTGAACTACGAGCTGAGCACTGCATTTTTCGGCCATCCGGAAATCGAGAAACTCAACACCTGGTTCCAATCCTTCGCCGCCCAGGCCGAGCCGTTTGCGATTCGCCCACCTTCCGTCTTCCGGGATGTCGGCGAAGGCCTGGTTCGGGCGCTTGCATTCCAACTTTAACGCTCGAAGCCTTTGGCGGTCGGTCGGCTGGGGAACTTACTGTGTCACCATCGGCACCAACGTTCACCACAGGGAGTTCGAAATGACGGGGCGTGAGTCGGACTCGGTGCTGGCAAAGGTCCCTGAAGTCACCCTCGCCTTCTGGATCGTGAAGATACTCGCGACGACTCTCGGCGAGACTGGCGGTGACGCGGTGTCGATGTCCCTGGGGCTCGGCTATCTGGTGGGTACCGCCATCTTCGCCGTCATATTCCTGGGGGCGGTCTTCGTCCAGATTGCGACTCGGAAATTTCATCCGGCCATCTACTGGGTCACTATCATCGCCACGACCACGGTCGGCACGACCCTGGCCGATTTCGCGGACCGATCGCTGGGCATCGGCTATGCCGGCGGCAGCGCGCTGTTGCTGACGCTACTGCTTGCATCCCTCTACACCTGGCATCGGGTACTGGGCTCCATAGACGTGACCACGGTCAGCTCGCCCAAGTCCGAAATGTTTTATTGGGTCACCATCATGTTCTCGCAGACGCTAGGCACGGCCCTGGGCGACTGGACCGCCGACACGGCCGGCATGGGTTACCTGGGCAGCGCGCTGGTGTTCGGCGTGATGCTTGGCTTGCTTGCGCTTGCGTACTACAAGACGACCGTTTCGCGCGTGGCGCTGTTCTGGGCGGCGTTTATCCTGACCCGGCCGCTGGGCGCGGTGGTCGGCGACTTCCTGGACAAGCCGCTTGCGTCTGGCGGGCTGGCCCTGGATCGTTTCTCGGCGTCGTTGGTGTTGATCGCGTTGATCGTGGCCTGCCTGTGGTTCTTCACCCCGAAAGCCGCGCAGAAACCGCATTGACGAGTGGCGGCTGCCGGTGACTCTCGCAACAATCACGACCCGCGCCTGGATCGCGCTGCTGGCGGTGGTGCTGGCATTTTCTTGCCTGGGTAGCCGCGGCCTGTGGGATCCCGACGAGGGCCGCTATACCAATGTCGCCATCGAGATGCTCGATAGCGGCGACTGGGTAACACCTCGGCGTAATGACGACACCGGGCACTGGACCAAACCGCCCCTCACGTATTGGGCCATTGCGAGCAGCTTGTCCGTGTTCGGCCGCAACACCTGGGCCGCACGATTGCCATCGGCGTTGTCTTACCTGGCATGCATTTGGCTGGCATGGCGGTGCGCACGTCGCCTGGCACCCGGCACCGAGGACATGGCAGCCTTGGTCTATGCCACGTTGCTGATGCCCTTCGTTGCGGGGCAATTGGTAACGACCGATTTCCTGCTTGCCGCCACTCAGACGCTTGCTGTTTATGGATTTGTCGAATGGCGCTTCGGGCAAGGCGAAGGTCGCGCGCGTTGGTTATGGTTGATGTGGGTCGCCTTCGCCGCTGCTTTCCTTACCAAGGGTCCGCCGGCCCTGATTCCATTGCTGGCGATCGTCGCGTTTTCCTTGTTGGTGCGGGATGTCCGGCCTCGGCAGTGGCCACATTGGGCCGGCGGACTTCTCCTGTTTACTGCGCTTGCACTGCCATGGTTTGTGCTGGTATCGCTGGAAAACGCGGGTCTGATGGACTATTTCCTGCACGCAGAAGTAGTGGGTCGCATCGCGAGCGATCGATTCAGCCGACACGGCGAGTGGTATGGCTGGCTCGAGATCTACCTGCCCACGCTGTTGATCGGCACCTTGCCGTGGACGGCGGCGATGGCTTCCTGGATTCGTGCACAGCCAGCGGCCATCAAGCGATGGTCAATGCCCGTGGATCGGCAGCGCGAGGCGGGGGCATTGTTCATCGCCCTCTGGATCGTTGTTCCACTGCTCGTATTTTGCGTCGCGCGCTCGCGCCTTCCCTTGTACCTGTTGCCGATGTTCGTGCCGATTGCGCTGGCAATCGCATCCACTCGGTTCGCCCAGCACAGGCTAAATCCCGGTTGGCAGTGGTTGCTGGCATGGGCCGTCGTGTTGGTTGGTTTCCGATTTGCCGCGGCTCACTACCCTTCGGACAACGATGCGTCGGCCTGGGCCCGTGAAATCAGCGAACGCGCGGGCGGCAAAGTAACCGAGGTCGTCTTTGTCGAGGACACGCCGCGGTTCGGGCTTCGGCTTCATCTGGGAATCGAAGTGGAGACCTTGTCCATCAACGCAATGGACCAACCTCGCTTCAATCCGGAGTTCGATGAAACCCTTGCCCGGGAACTGGAAGAGACGGGGCAGCAAGCCAATGTCGTCTATATCACCAAAGAAACATCGTGGCCGGGTGTCGTCAAGAGGCTAAAGGCATCGGGCTTCCACCCGGTGCCCTTGGGTAGCCGCTTCAAGAAGCGCATTATTTTTGAAGTCAGGCCAGACGACATACCTTAGGTCCCAAGCGATGGCGGCCCGCACACCAACGAGGTAGACCGATGGCAGCACGGACAGGCACTTGACATAGTTAGATAATTAGCTAATTATCAATTCATGAGCAAGGTATTCAAAGCCCTATCCGACCCCACCCGCCGCCGTGTGCTTCAGCTGCTGCGCGAAGGGCCCATGAGCGCGGGTGAACTCAGCGACCAGTTCAACGTCTCCAAGCCGACGATGTCGGCGCACTTCACGGTGTTGAAGGAGGCCGACCTCGTGCATGCCGAGAAAACCGGCAAGTCGGTGATTTATCACCTGAAGCTTTCGGTGCTTGAGGAAGCGCTGCTGGGCTTTGTCCATTCGTTGGCCCTGGCTGCGCCGGCGCCAAAAAAACCCAAGAAGGAGACAGCACGATGAACAAGCAAATAGTCACGGACCTCGCCTGGGGCCTGGGCATTCTGGTGGTGGCGCTGATCGCCAGCTTCGCGCGCAAGCTCGGCTATATGGACAGCGAGACCGTCACGCGGGTGGTCATCGGCTTGTCCGGTCTGATGATTGCGTCGTTCGGCAATCGAATGCCCAAGACCTTCGTCCCCAACGCCTGCGCGCGCCAGGCGAGGCGAGTTGCGTCCTGGTCGCTGGTGCTGAGCGGGTTGGTATACGCCGGACTGTGGGCGTTCGCTCCGATTCCGGTTGCCGTCGCGGGCGGATGTGCCGCGGTCTTGTTGGGGATGGCAGTCACCATTGGTTATTGCATCGCAATGCGAGCCAAGATGAGCGCGACCTGATCGCGACCTTGGCGCACGGCGGATGATCGATGAGCGCCCGCTGCCGCCAGTCTGCGGAGTCAATCGTTGCGCGCCTCGTTACCGGCACTGAAAGTCGTCATTCCCCACCGGCCCGCAGCCATCGCCCCAATTGCCCGACTGCCGCCAGTAGTCAACCACGCCCGCTTCCACCAGCAGCTTCTTGAACTCCGGATGGGAACGAACGCTGGAGTAGGGCATGACCCAGAACAGGTAGTACGGGACTTGCGACATGCGGCCTTCCTTGAATCCCTCTTCGGATTCCAGCTGTTGGCGCAGTGCGATCACGGTCAAGTCGGCATCACCGAGCGCATCGGCCACGCTCGCCCACCCATCGATCATGTGGCCGCCGTAGGATGCATCGGAGAGTGCCTTGCGGGTGACGGCGAGCATCGCCTCGCGGTCGTCCAGCACCTTGCCCAGGTCGCGGAATGACGGCGTGTCGAAACGCTTGTGTTCCTGCACCAGCTGGCTGTGCAGATTGCGCAATACTTCCAGCCCGCCGGGTCGCTTGCCGGCCAGTTGCCGGAAGAAGGCGACAAAGTGCGGCGCCGCCTGGCTGCCTTCCATCTTCAGGCCACGCAGGTATTCGGACTCGGCATCTTCGTAACGGCGTGCGGCGATGTAATCAAATTGCAGGTCGCGGGAAAGGTACAAGGCCATCGGCTCGATCGCGCGCACCTTTTCGACCAGAGTCACGGATTCTTCCAGCCGGCCCACGGCAAAGATCATGTAGGCGTAATCCCAGACGCGCTCCCAGGTAGGCGGGCCGGAATCCACGACTTCCTTGGCAAGGGCGATGGCTTGGGCGCGTTTGCCTTCGCGCCACAAGCTATTGGCGCGGTCGAGTTTCGCCCTCCAGCTGTTCGGCGCCATATGGGCGATCCGCTCGTGAGCCTGCCGTGCTTCGGCGGCCAGATGGTCTGCCTGCTCGCCGCCAAGTTCGCTGGCCATCGCGTCCAGCGATTTCGCCAGCGCATCCCAGCACAGCACGCACTGTGGATCGAGCGCGACCATTTCGCGCGCCAGTTGCAGGCGTTCGCGGTCGTGCTCGAAGTCGGACAGTTCGCGCATCACGGAGCTGCGCCAGCGCAGGAAGCGTTCGTAGGCTCCTACATTCGTGGTGCCGCCCTGTTCGCGATTGAGGGTCACCACGTCCAGCTTCACGCTAAGTGCCAGCGCTACGTCGCGGGCGATCACGTCCTGCACGGCGAATACGTCTCGCATCCCGCGCGCGTAAGACTTCGACCATAGGTGGGAACCATCGTCGGCGCGGATCAACTGCGTCGTGATGCGCAACTGGTCGCCGTCCCTGCGCACGCTGCCTTCCACCAGGTAGGCCACGCCGAGTTTCCGGCCGATATCGCGCAGGTCCTCGTTCTTGCCCTTGAACGAGAACGAGGAAGTACGCCCAATGACGCTTAGCGCCGGCACCTGCGCGAGCTGGTTGAGGATTTCCTCGGTCAAGCCATCGGCCAGGTATTCCTGATCCTTCGCCTGGGACAGGTCGGCAAATGGCAGCACTGCGATCCGCAATGGCGCGTTGTCGG
>JANNWV010000096.1:0-14953 GCA_031408815.1 Gammaproteobacteria bacterium | reverse complement strand
GGTTTAGCGTACTAGCGGTTACGCGTTACGGTGCAGCTGGGTCCGGCATTCATTTTGAGTCGCGTCTCTCCGCCTGCGGCGTCGAGCCGACTTGGTCAAAAGTGAACGCCCGCCCCTGCTCCTATACGCAATCCGTACTTCAGTCCTGCTGTCCTCACGACTAGGTACCGATACAACGCTTCTACCTCGTCTCGGCGAATGGCAGGGTCAGAGAGAATGCGCGATGGGCTCGTCTACGTCGTTCTTATTCTGTCGAAGCGCGGCTTGTCATGTGGTGAAGCCACGTGTGCACTTCCTTTGACCGGCCGGGGCTTCGAATCGAAGGCGCGGCTTCGGCTCTTTCCGGCAATGAGGAGTGAGTTCGAGCGCTTTTGATCCCAGCCCGAAACGTGCGGCCGTGATTGGGACGACGTCGGGGCAGGGCGTGTTCGGCCGAGTGGTGCAGGACGCAATGAACGGCGGCTTGCAAAAAACAGGACGATTTTTCCAAGACGCGGACGAACACGCCCTGACCCGGCGACGCGCGCCAAGTCTGGGCAGTAGCAACGAAGCGAAGGGGGGATTACTGCGCGGCGAGAACGCGCGACGAGGTCGCGGCGCCGGCGAGTTGTTGCTTGTCGCGACACTTGATGAAGGGCGACTTCGCCAGCCAGTTCGTGTCCGGGTAGTACGAGAAGATCATCTGCCCGTTCTTCAGGCTGTCGATGACCTGGCGTGCGACTTCCGGGCGGACTGCGGGGCAGCCCCAGCTGCGGCCGAGGCGGCCCTGCTTTTGGGCGGTCTGCACATTCACGTAGGGTGCGCCGTGCATCACGATCGCGCGCGACATCGCCTTGTCGTTGGTGCCCGGCTCCAGGCCCTGCATGCGCAACGAGTAGCCGTTGCCGCCCTGGTAGGTGTCGCCGGTGCGGAACAGGCCCAGGCTGCTCTGGTGGCTGCCGTCATTATTGGAGAATGCGCGCGCCATGTTTTCGCCGGTGCCCTGGCCATGCGCAACGACTTCGCGAAACAGCAGCGTGTTGTGGGCCAGGTCGAATACCCACAGGCGCGGCTCGGTGGAGGCGCGCGAATAATCAATCACTGCCAGACGCGGCGACGGCGCTTCGCCGAACGACTGCGCGGCGCACGCGCGTGCTTCCAGCGCCAGCGACAGCACGCGCGGATCCGCGTCCGGCGCGAGGCGGGACAATTGCTTGAGTTCGGGTGATTGGGCCGCGGCAAACGCAGGCAGGAGGCTCAGGGCCAGGAACGCGAGAGTCTTGCGCATTGAGGGTCCATCGGGGGTGGCCGGGCACTATACCCATCGCGAGGTTAACAAAACCTTCCGCGAATACCAGCCCCGCTGGCTCCAAGCTGAACCAGCGTGCTTCTCATTTCTCGAATTGTAGAGCCGTTAACGAATTCAGCTTCGAAGCTGAACCGCGTTTCGGCGCCTCAATCAGCCATCACCGTCAAACTCGGGCCGCTCTCGAAGGCTTCGGCTGGCACCGCAACTTGGCCGACTTGTCGCGCCTGCCATTCGGGCATGCCCACGGCCAAAAGCGATTCGACGCTTCCATCGGGGCTGATCACCACGGTTTCATTCCGGTTGGTAACGTCGAACAGCGTCCGTGCGAACTCCTTCGGGAGACGCACGCAGCCGTGCGAGGCCGGATACCCGGGCAGCCGCCCGGCATGCATCGCCACGCCATCCCAGGTCAGTCGTTGCATGAAGGGCATCGGCGCGTTGTCGTAGCGATTGGAGTGATGGACTTTCTTCTTCTCGAGGATGGGAAACACGCCGGTCGGCGTTTCCTTGCCCGTCTTGCCGGTACTGACCGTGCTGGTGGCGATGCGCTCGCCATTGCGGAACACCCAGGCGCGCTGGTCGGCGAGGCTGACCACGATCACCAGCGGACCCTGCACGCTGGCCGGATCGACCGACCATTCGAATTCGCCCGGTTGCAGGCTGTCGTAGGAAGGATCGACCTGCGCCTGAGGCTGATCAGGCTGCGGGTGAAGATAGTCCTCCTGCGCCTGGCTCACGCTGGCGACGAGGGAGAACATGACTAGTGCTGCAATCCGGAAGCCCATCTCGCGATCCTTCGCTGGCGACTGGATGTCAGGATGGTCGCAAGCGCATGAGCGAATGCCAAACAAGGCCGCGTGCCGGAAATACCATTCATGCGAGCTTGGGTTACGTGCGGTGGTTCCCGCCTCCCGCCCGCTATGTTCGCGCTGGAATCAGGGCGTTGGCGGCGGTGTCGCGGGCAAGACTTCGTCGTCTGCGGTGATGACGGTCATCGCCTTGCCCGTGGTCTTGGGCAGGATGGCCGCATCGGTCACCACGATGGTCGAGCCGGGTGCGAGCACGTCATAGACTTCTGCCGCGAAGTCCGGCGGCACGCGAATCGCCGCGACGATGGCGGGGTCGAGCGTGTTGCCTGGTTTCGCTTCGTATCCGGGCATCGGGATGGACTGCCACAGCAGGCCGCGCCGCGAAGGCACCACCGCGCTCGGCTGTCCGGTATCGCCGGCCAGCAGCACATAGGCCTGCGTGCCGATGCTGACGGCGCCCGGCGCAACGGTGATGCGGGCACGACCGATCTCGATGCCATTGCGGATCACCAGCACGCGTTCGTCCGCGGTGCTCATCAACACGGTCAGCGGACCCGCCGGCGATTTGGACGGATACCACTGATAGGCGCGGAACCAGGTCAGGCGCGGCACGTCGTCCTGGCTCTTGCCTGCCGAGATCGCCTGCGGCGCGAACAAGCCCGGATGCGCGAGTTCGGCGCTGTGCTTGGCTTCCTGCGCCACCACCACGGTCATGTTGAAGGTGGTGACATCGAACAGGCGGCGCGCGAATTCATAGGGCAGGCGCACGCAACCATGCGAAGCCGGATAACCGGGCAAGCGGCCGGCATGCAGGGCCACGCCGTCCCAGGTTAGCCGTTGCATGAAAGGCATCGGCGCATCGTCGTACAGGCTGGACTTGTGGTCTTTCTTTTTCTGCAGGATAGTGAACACGCCGGTCGGCGTTTCGTAACCCTTCTTGCCGGTGCTGACCGTGCTGACGCCGATGCGCAGGCCGTTGCGATAGACATAGGCGCGTTGCTCGTCGAGGCTGATCACCATCACCAGCGGGCCGGCGGGCACGGCCTCGGGCGACCAGATGAATTCGCCGGGCTTGAGTTGCGACGGCGGCAAGTCCACGGGCGCGGATTCTTTCGCGCCCTGCGCAAACGCCTGTCCGCACAAGGCCACGAACACGATAAGCGCGAGCGACCGCAGCATCATCACAGCACTCGCAGGAACGCCGCCTTCAGGTAACGGCTTTCCTTCACGTGGGCCATGAACGGGTGGTCGCCGCCGGCACCGGATACCTTCAATACCTGCACGGTACGGCCGGCATAAAACGCGGCGCGGCGGATCATGTCGAGGAATTCCTCTTCACTCACCAGGCCCGTGCACGAACACGTCAACAGGATGCCGCCCGGCTTGACGACCTGCATCGCCAGCTTGTTCATGTCGTTGTATTTTTTCAGCGCGGCGATCACTTGTTCGCGATCGCGGGTCAGCTTGGCCGGGTCGAGGATGACCACGTCGAACTGCTCGCCGGCGGCCGCGGCATCGCGCAGGTACGGAAACAGGTCCGACTGCACGAACTTGACCTTGGCGTTGTTGAGGTAGGCGTTCTTGCCGGCGATCTCTAGGATTTCTTCATCGAGGTCTATGCCGATCACTTCGTCGGCGCCGCCGCGCGCCTTCGCGTAGATGGCGAAGCCGCCGGAGTTGCAGCAGATATCCAGGACGCGCGCGCCCTGGGTGAAGCGCGACAGGTATTCGCGGTTGTCGCGCTGGTCGGCGAAGAAACCGGTCTTGTGCCCACTGCCGGGACTGGCGCGGAACTTCAATCCGTTTTCGGTGATGACGCTGGGCGCCGGTGCTTCCGGGGATCGGAAGTCGAAACTCTCCTGCTTCTGCACGTGTTCTTCGGCAAAGCTGTAGAAGCGGCAGCCGGGGAAGGCTTCGCGCAGCGCACTGTAGATCCATTCGCGATAGCGGAAGGCACCGGCGGAAAAGAACTCGACCACGATCAGGTCGCCATAGCGGTCCACCACCAGGCCGGAGATGCCGTCGCCCTCGGAGTGGATGACACGCCAGGCATCGGTCGTCTCATCCAAGCGCAAGACATCGCGGCGCAGGCTGACCGCCTCGCGCACCTTGCGCACGAACCAGGCCTCGTCCAAGGCCTCTTCGTAGTCTTCGGTAAGCACACGCAGGGCGATGCGGGAATGGCCGTTGTAGAAGCCTCGCCCGACCCAGTGCCCGGTGTTGTCGACGATGTCCACGATGGCGCCAGGCCGCGGCTTGGCGACGGGCTTGTCCACCATCTTCTGGAAGATCCAGGGGTGGTTGGAGCGGCGCTCGATCTTGAGGTGGACGACGGGTAGTTCGGCAGGTGCGGTCATGCCGCCATTGTACCGGGGCACCCCCGATTTCATGCGCCGTTGACGCGGGCGTGGTAGATTGCCGCCCGAAGGGGAGTAGCTCCCGCTTCCGTGATCGTCAACACGAGGCGTGTCTTGCCCCCGGCAAGTCCCTCCCTCCGGTCCGGAAGGCAAGCCCAAGTGCTTGCGAGCAAGACCTTCGTCCTCCGGGGCGAAGGACTGTCCAGAAAACAGCCCTGCGCCTTGGTCGCGGGGTTTTTGCTTTCTGGAGACTTGAAAATGGACTCAATCGGAACACCCTGGATGTGGGCGGGCTTTGCCGTCTTCATCATCGTCGCCCTCGTCATAGACCTGTGGGTCATGCGCAGCAACGGACCGCATCGCGTCAGCCAGCGCGAAGCCATTGTCTGGAGTGCGGTCTGGATCGGCCTGGCCCTGGCCTTCAATGCCGGCCTGTGGTTCTACCTGCGCGGCACCCTGCCGGAGGCCGATGCCACCCGCGTCGCCACCGAGTTCCTGACCGGCTACCTGGTCGAGAAAGCGCTGGCGGTGGACAACATATTCGTCTTCCTGATGTTGTTCACCTACTTCGGCGTCCCGGCGGCGTCGCAGCAGCGCGTGCTGGTGTACGGCGTGCTTGGCGCGATCATATTGCGCGCCATCCTGATCTTCATCGGAGCGGCGCTGATCGCCAAGTTCCACTGGCTGCTCTACGTGTTCGGTCTGTTCCTGCTGGTGACCGGCGCCAAGATGTTGTGGGCCGCGGGCAAGGAGCCGGACATGGAGAACAATCCGATCCTGCGCTGGATCACCAACCACGTTCCCCTGACCCGCGGCTATCACGGCGAGGCGCTGTGGATCGGCGAGGGCAGCCGGCGTCAATACACGCCGCTGTTCGTGGTGCTGGTGATGATCGGCGTGACCGACGTGATCTTCGCGGTGGATTCCATCCCGGCGATCTTCGCCATCACCACCGACCCGTTCATCGTGCTCACCTCCAACGTGTTCGCGGTGCTCGGCCTGCGCGCGCTTTACTTCCTGTTGGCCGGCATGGTCGAGAAATTCCACCTGCTGACCTACGGCCTGGCGGCGGTGCTGGTGTTCATCGGCGCGAAGATGCTGATCGTGGACTGGGTGAAGATTCCGGTGTTCCTGTCGCTGGGTGTCGTCGCCGCGCTGATTGCGATCGCGATGCTGGCCAGTCTGTGGATTGCACCGCGGCCAAAAACAGCCGGCGGCTCGACCAGCTGAGTTGCGCGCGAGTCATCCGGGCGGCCTTGCCTTGCGGCGAGGCCGCCCCATCTCTAGCCCATGTCCGACACCGACACCGACCCTGCCACCGACCTCGACCCCGAGCTGACCGAGGCGCCTGCCGTGCTGGCGCGCTTCAAGCGCGCGCTGACGCTGTCCATGGGGGCGGTGGTGGTGCTGGGCGCGATCTTCTTCTTGCAGCCGATGGTTCCAAACCTGCAGCCCTACACCCTGCAGCCGCAGGTGGGCGCGGGCCTGCTCGGCGTGCTGACCGCGCCGTTGTTGCATGGCTCGATCGGACACTTGGCGGCGAACTCGCTGTCGGTGCTGATCCTGGGCACGCTGGCGGGCACGGTATTTCCGCGCGCCACGCTGCGCGCGTTGCCGGTGATCTGGATTGGCTCGGGCCTGGGCACCTGGCTGATCGCCACCGGCGGCTTTCATATCGGCGCCAGTGGCGTGACCCACGGTCTGGGCTTCCTGGTGTTCACGCTGGGTATCCTGCGTCGTGATCGCCCGGCGATCGCGGCCTCGCTGATCGCCTTCTTCTTCTTCGGCGGCATGCTGATGTCGGTGTTGCCGATGGAGATGGGCGTGTCCTGGGAATACCACTTGTCGGGTGCCGTGTTCGGCGTGATCAGCGGCTTTGTCTGGCGTCGCGCCGATCCGGCGCCACCGCGCCGCCGCTACAGTTGGGAAATCGAGGAAGAGTCGCCGCCGGAGACCACCTTGGAGCTTCCGTCACCCAACGACGTGCCGGTGATCTGGCATCGAACGCCCGGCCGACAGCCGACGGAAACGGGCGTCGTACTGCCATTTCGGCGACCGCCGTCGGAATAGATTCCAGCATCGTGACGGGGATCACGATCAGCGCGCGGTCATTGGCGCGCAATTTGCTTCGCTTCACTGGTATTTCCCCCGAGGGCTCCCGTGGCTTGGTCATTCGACCCGCGCACCGCAATCCTGGTCGGTGCGCTGGTTACCTGGCTCACCGCAGGGATGCTGTTGCTCAACTGGAAGAGCCTGCCGGGTAACGTCCGGCCCAGCTTGCGCTGGTGGCTGGCCGGCATCGCGCTGCATCCGGTCGGTTTCGCGTTGATCGGCCTGCGCGACCAGGTTCCGGTCTGGGCCATCATCGCGCTGGGCGCGACATCGCTGGCCGCGTCCTTCAGTTGCATGGCAATTGCGTTGCGCAGTTTCTACGGACTGCCCGAGCGGCGCATGCTTCTTTTCGTCATCACGATGATGGTGGGCATTGCTGCTGTGTGGTTCACCTTCTTCGCGCCGCACCTGCAGGCGCGGATCATCGTCGTGCACGTGTTGCTGGCGATATTGATCGGCAGCGGCGCGCGCGCGGTGTTCCGGCGTGGCGGTCCGCGCGGCAGGGTGCCGCGGATTACCGGCGCACTGTTCGCCCTGGTCACGGCGCTGGTGTTGATGCGCGCGGGCCTGGAGGCTTTCTGGCCGATTGCGCCCGATGAATTGCTGAGCGCCACGCCGGTGAACCTGGCCTGCATTGGCGGCTTGCTGTTGCTGCCGGTGCTGGCCACGGTGGGCTTCCTGCTGATGTGCGCCGAAAGCGCGCAAGCACAGTTGGAGCGCATGGCGCGCGTGGACTACCTGACCGGCATCTACAACCGCCGCGCCATCGACGACCTCGCCACGCGGGCGATCAGTGCGGCGCGGCGGCACGGCATTGAGCTGGCGATCATGATCGTGGACGTGGACCACTTCAAACTCGTCAACGACCAGCACGGCCACGAGTGCGGCGACAACGTGCTGGTGGAAGTCGTGCGACGGATGCGCGAGATATTGCGCAACGAAGACCTGATCGGGCGGCTGGGCGGCGAAGAATTCGTGGTGGTGATGCCCGACATCGACCTGAACAGCGCCACCGCTGCCGCTGAACGCCTGCGTCGCGGATTTTCCGACACGCCGGTGGCCATCCACGACGGCGACTCTCCGATCGAACTGCCGCTGACCGTTTCCATCGGCGTCGCAGCCCTGGAAGCGACCGACCGGCAGTTTTCGCACTTGCTGCGGCGCGCCGACCGGGCCATGTACGCGGCCAAGACTGAAGGCCGCAACCGGGTGAGGGTGGCGGAAGGACAGATGCCCCAAGGCTTGCGATAAACTGGGCCTCCCCCCGGGAAGCCGTCCGCCATGACCCAGCCGCAGCGCGTCGAACACCTCAGCTCCGACAAGGGCAGCGTGCCCCTGTACGCGACCGGCATCGTCGAGCAGCCATGGTCGAATTATTCCGAGACCGACCATGTGGTCTGGCGAACCTTGTTCCGCCGCCAGCGCGACGTGCTGGTCGGCCGCGCCTGCGATGAGTTCCTCGCCACGCAGGACGAGATGGGCATCGGCGAAGACGCGATCCCGAAATTTTCCGATCTCAATGCGCAGCTTGGCCCCAGGACGGGCTGGCAATTGGTCTGCGTGGAGGGCTTGTTGCCGGAACTCGATTTCTTCGAGCACCTGGCCAACCGGCGCTTCCCGGTGACCTGGTGGATCCGTCGCCCGGAGCAACTCGATTACCTGTCCGAACCGGATCTGTTCCACGACCTGTTCGGCCACGTGCCGCTGCTGATGAACCCGGTGTTCGCCGACTACATGCAGGCCTATGGCCGCGGCGGCGTGAAGGCGCACGGCATCGGCCCCGAAGCCTTGGCGCAGCTGACGCGCCTGTACTGGTACACGGTCGAGTTCGGCCTGATCCGCACGCCGCAGGGCCTGCGCATCTACGGTTCGGGCATCGTCAGCTCCAGCGGCGAAAGCGTGCATTGCCTGGAATCGGATTCGCCCAACCGCATCGGCTTCGACCTGTTGCGGGTCATGCGTACGCGTTATCGCATCGACACCTACCAGAAGACGTATTTCGTGATCGACAGTTTTGATCAGCTGTTCGATGCGACCGGGCCCGATTTCCGTCCGTACTACCAACAGCTGTCGCAACAGCCGTCGATTCCGGCGGGCGAGATCCTGGCCACCGATACCGTTTACCAGATCGGAACCGGCGAAGGCTGGCTGCAGGACGGCGACATCTGATTGTCGGCCTGCGCGACGTGCGCGGGTGCAACCGTTCCCGTTATCGCGGTATCCATCCACCCAAGACCCTTGGGGAGTGGATGGATGCGTGCCTTGCTTGTGATCGTGCTTGCCTTGCTTCTGCCAGCGCGGGCCGCTGCGACTGATCCTGCCGACGTGCTGCAACTGTCGAGTGGGCCATCACGCATCTACATCGAAACCCTGCCCGACCGGCAGGACCTGAATTTCGAACTGTTCCTGCGCAACAACGGCGCAGTATCGCTGTCGCTGCAGCGCGTGCAGGTCTCCGTGCGCGATGCGGCCGGCCGCTTGCTGGAACGCCGGCTGGTGGACGGCAATGGCGTGCGTCCCAGCATCAACACCCTGCCCGAGCGCGAGGTGCCGGCCGGCGGGACGCTGACGATGTTCAATCCGTTTCCGAGTTTCCGCCGCGAGCTGCAGATTGCCAGCCTGCAATTCGAGATGACGCTGTCAGGCGAGGCGAAGGATGCGCCGGAGATCGTGCGCAGCATCGAGGTGCGTCCGTTGGCGCGCCCGGGCCGGACGCCGCTGGTCTTGCCCGTGCGTGGGCCCATGATCAACTACGACGGCCACGATGCGCTGGCCCACCATCGGCGTTTCGATTACAGCTTCGCGCCGCTGGCGCAGATAGGCTTCAAGAGCAACTTCATGCGCTATGGCTACGATTTCGTGCCGGTGGATGCGGAGGGCGAAATGGTCCATGGCGATCCGTCCCGCAACGAAAGCTTTGTCGGCTTCGGTACACCGGTGCGCGCCACCGGCGATGGGGTGATCGTGGCGCTGGAGAACAGGCAACCCGACAACCGCAACTTCGACCCGTCGAAGATTCCGCAGGACCCGATGGTGCTGTTCGGAAACCATGCGGTAATCGACCATGGCAACGGCGAGTTCAGCGTGTACGGCCATCTCAAGCAGGGCAGCGTGCAGGTGAAGATCGGTGATCGCGTGCGACGCGGACAAGCCATCGCAGCGATCGGCGCCTCCGGTAGCGCTTTCTTCCCGCACCTGCACTACCAGCTGCAGGACGGCCCGACCCTGTCGGCGGAAGGCCTGCCGTCCTACTTCGACCGGTTCCGCGTGCTGCACGGGGCAAGCGCGCAGCAACTGCATCGCGCGACGGTGGACACCGGGCAGATCGTCGAATCAATTCGCTGACGAGGTCTCGCCCAGGCCGGCGCGCGGCGTGATGCCGCGGGTCTTGTCCGCCGGCGTTGCGCGATTCGCGGCACCGGCGCCGCCCATGCCGGCGAGATATTTGCGGCCCAACCACACGCGCGCCAGGCCGGCGACAACGAGCGGCCCAAGCCAGGCGATGTTCTGCAGCACCGGCCCGGCCAGCGACGGAACCAGACGCGGCAAGCCGATCTGCAGGAAGGCAATATGCGTGGCCACGCCGCAACCGAGCATTGCGCCGAGGTGTTGTTCCATCCACCAGCGCGGATGCGCCGGCCCGGCCTTGGCCAAACGCAACATGCTGCGCCCGCCCAGCAGGCCGACCAACGAGAAGCCCAGGAAGATCGGCGACGTCGTGGCGATGCCGAGGCCGAGCACGGCCAGGCCGGAGGCAATGTTCAACCATGCCAGGCGGCGAAATCCGATTCCGGTGTAACGGCTGAAATCGCGCTTGTTGCGGGTTGCGCTCCAGCCCTGCCACAGCGCCGTGCCGGTGATGATCAGCAGGTAGAACAGGAAGGCGCCGAACGAGGTGCTGAAGTGCCGGTAGACGTTGATGCTGAGGGGCACGGCCGGAACCAGCAGGCCGATCATCACGGCGACATAGACCTTGCCGGCCAGCTTGTGGGGGACGCTGCCCTTCTTGGCCAATGCGGCGATCCAGTAGGTGATCAACGCGGCGGCGCCGAGGCTGGAATGCATGAGGACGGTCATCGAATAGGCGGACATGGTGTTCTCCGGTTGTGCGAGGCCACTTTGCCGGCGGCGGCAACGCCGATCAGGTGCCGGTGGTCATCGCTTCGAGGTGCCGGAAGTCACTTTGTGTCGATAACGTCTTGAGCCCGGCCGTGCATCGGCCCAAGCTGCGTACATGTGGAATCGACTGCGCCCCCTGCTTGAACCGCTGAACCTGGCCGCTTACATCGCGTGGCTGGCGATCGGCAGCGAACTGCTTTTCAACGCGCCGCGCGGCACCGGGCTGATCGCCGGGCCCGCCCTGTGGCCGACGGTGATCGCGGCGCATGTCGCCTTCCTCGCCTTGTTCATGCTGCGCTCGGTGCTGTTGATGGACGAGAAACGCGGCCTTGGCATCGTGATCGCCCAAGGGATGCTTGCGCTGGGCATCATCGCGCTGGCGCGCTACGGCTCGACCAGCGTGCTGCTGATCATCGTGATGGCGCAGCTGGCGCAGATGTTGTCGCCGGTGCGACTGGTGCTGGTCTTTGTCGCGGTAAACCTTGCCATGTACCTCGCCTATGGCCAGCTCTGGCGCGCGTCCTCGCCGCTTTTCACGGTGTTGATCGGCGCCAGCTTCCAGTTGTTCGCCATCGTCACGGCCTGGTATGCGTACACCGCGCAGCGCTCGCGCGACGTGCTGGCCGAGGTCAACGCCGACCTGCTTGCCACGCGATCGCTGCTGGCGGAAAGCGCGCGTGATTCGGAACGCCTGCGCATCTCGCGCGAGCTGCACGACGTGGCCGGGCACAAGCTGACCGCGCTGAAATTGAACCTGGGTGCGCTGCAGCGGCAGCCCGCGCTGGCGGACAATGCGCAGGTGGATTTGTGCGCGAAGCTCGCCGACGAATTACTCGGCGACATCCGCGCCGTGGTGCAACAGATGCGCCTGCACGACGGCGTGCAATTGCGCGAACTCATCGAGCGATTGGCCGCGCCTTTTCCCAAGCCGCGCCTGCGCCTGGACATGGAAGCGGGCCTGCGTGTGGCCTCGTTCGAACAAGCCGAAGCGGTGCTGCGCACCGTGCAGGAAGCGCTGACCAATTCGGCGCGGCACGGCGGCGCGGAAAATCTGTGGCTGACGGTGCGCCGCAAGGACGGCCAGTTGCGTCTCGACCTGCATGACGACGGTCGCGGTAGCGGTGAGCTGCGTTTCGGCAACGGCCTGACCGGCATGCGCGAGCGACTGGAAGCGATTGGCGGCGGCGTGACTGCGGAGCGCCGCGAATCCGGCGGCGTGCATCTCGAGGCCTGGTTGCCGGAGGCGGCATGAGTCCGGCCACGACGCCTTTGCGGCTGGCGCTGGCTGACGACCAGGCCTTGGTGCGCAGCGGCCTGGTCGCGTTGTTGGATAGTTTCAGCCAGTTGCAGGTGGTGGTGCAGGCCGGCGACGGCGGCGCCCTGCTGGCCGCGATAGAAACCCAGCCGGTGGACGTGATCCTGTCGGACATCCGCATGCCCGGGCTCGACGGCTTCGGCCTGTTGGAGACGCTGCGCGCCGCAGGCAACCCCACGCCGGTGATCCTGCTGACGACTTTCGACGAACCCGACCTGACCTTGCGCGCGGCCGAATGCGGCGCGCGCGGATTCCTGCTGAAGGACGCCTCCCCGGAAGACTTGCTGGACGCCGTGACCCGCGTCGCCGCAGGCGATACGCTGCTGGCCCCGGTGTCCACCGACCCGGTCCGCGCGCGCTACGCCTACCGCGACACCAGCGAGCCGACCGACACCTTCAGCGAACGCGAAGTGGCGATCCTGCGACTGCTGGCCGGCGGCTACTCGAACAAGGAAATCGCCCGCGCGGTGTTTCTGTCCGAGGGCACCGTAAAAAACTACGTCTCCGACATCCTCGACAAACTGGGCACCCGCGATCGCACGCGCGCCGTCCTCAAAGCCATCACCCTCCAAATCATCTGAGTTCTTGCGCGAACGCTTGACGGCGCCGGTGTGATTTATAATTGAAGGCCCCGCGAACCATGACGAGATTCCATGTCTGCCAAGCCCATCTCGCTTACCCGCTTCCTGATCCAGGAACAACACGCCGGACATATCAACGCTGACTTGCGGCTGCTGATAGAAGTGGTGGCGCGCGCATGCAAGACCATTTCCACCGCAGTCGGCAAGGGTGCGCTGGGCGGGGTGTTGGGGGATGCCGGCACCGGCAACGTGCAGGGCGAGGCGCAGAAGAAGCTCGATGTGTTGTCCAACGAGATCCTGCTCGAGGCCAATGAGTGGGGCGGACACCTGGCCGGCCTGGCGTCGGAGGAAATGGAACACGCGCATCCGATTCCGAACGCGTATCCCAAAGGCAATTACCTGCTGTTGTTCGATCCCCTGGATGGCAGTTCGAACATTGATGTGAACGTGGCAGTCGGCACCATCTTCTCGGTGCTGCAATGTCCCGATGGCGTGATCGAGCCGACCGACGAACATTTCCTGCAGCCGGGTGTCGCGCAGGTTTGTGCGGGTTACACCATCTATGGGCCGAGCACGATGCTGGTGCTGACCATCGGCCGCGGCACGCACGGCTTTACGCTGGATCGCGAGCAGGGCAGCTTCATGCTGACCCGGCGTGACATCCGCGTTCCGGCGGACACGCAGGAATTCGCCGTCAACCTGTCCAACCAGCGCCACTGGCATGCGCCGATGCAGCGCTACGTTTCGGATCTGCTGGAAGGCAAGCAGGGCGTGCGCGGCAAGGACTTCAACATGCGCTGGGTCGCCAGCATGGTCGCCGACGTGCACCGCATCCTGACCCGCGGCGGCATCTTCATTTATCCGGCGGACCGCAAGGACCTGTCGAAACCCGGTCGACTGCGCCTGATGTACGAGGCCAACCCGATGGCCTTCATCGTCGAGCAGGCCGGCGGCGCGGCCACCACCGGCCGCAGCCGGCTGATGGACGTGATGCCGACTGGGCTGCACCAGAGGGTGCCGGTGTTCCTGGGCTCCCGACATGAAGTCGAGACGGCCACCCGCTACCACCTGGAACACGACTCGCTACCCGCCTGAAGCCAAACCGCCGCTGAAGCCTGAACGGGCCCCTGCTTGCGACAGGCGCCGGCGACGCGTAGTTATGGCCTGCGCCCGCTTGGGCGTCATTACGGGGAACAAGTATGAGCATGGAAAGCTTGCTGACCATCCTGATAATCGGCGCGATCGCCGGTTGGCTGGCTGGACTGATCGTCAAGGGCTACGGCTTCGGCCTGCTCGGTAACATCATCATCGGCATCATTGGCGCCTTCGTCGGCACCTGGTTGCTCGGTCGCCTGGGTGTTTCGCTGGGTGGCGGCATCGCCGGCGCGATCATCAACGCGGTGATCGGCGCGGTCGTGATCCTGTTCCTGCTGGGACTGATTCGACGCCGATAACGGCATGGGGCATCGTTGACGGAACGGCGGCTTCGGCCGCCGTTTCGGTTCGTCGTCAAAGCGCGTCGTCAAAGCGCGTCGGCGAAGCGTGTCTGCCAAGCGCCGCCGCACTGGGTAGACTGCCCGAATGATCGAACTCTGGACCGCCTTGCAGCCGCATCTGACGCTCTGGCTTGGCCTTGCCTGGGCCGGCTACCTGGTCTGGCTGGCCGGCTGGATCATGATGCAGAAGCGAGAGCCGGTGGCGACGCTGAGCTGGATCCTGTCGCTGGCGCTGTTGCCGGTGGCCGGGCTGGTCATCTACCACCTGCTCGGCCCGACCCGCATCCGGCGAAATCGCATCAAGCGCAGCCAGGCGCGGGCACGCATGGGCGAGTTGCGCCTGGGATCGCACCAGGCCAACGATCCCAGCCCCCTGATGCGACTGGCCGAGGGTGCCAGCGGTTTCCTGCCCAGCAGTTGCGAACGCGTGAAGTTGCTGGTTGGCGGCGCCGCCACCTTCAACGCGCTGGTGGACGCGATCGAATCGGCGCGCTACCACGTGCATGTCGAGTACTACATCTTCGAACCCGACATCACCGGCACGCGCGTCCGCGATGCACTGGTCGCAAAAGCGCGCGAGGGCGTGAAGGTACGCCTGCTGGTGGACGCGCTGGGTTCGGCAAAATTGTCGCGGGCCTTCCTCGCCCCCCTGCGTGATGCCGGCGGCGAGGTCGCGTTCTTCCATCGCTTCCGCCTGCGTCGCCTGTGGCGTCCGCGCCTGAACTTGCGCACGCATCGCAAGATCGTGGTGATCGACGGCACGATCGGCTTCACCGGCGGCATCAACATCACCGACACCGAGAACGAAGCGCTGCGCGAGGATGCCTTCCACGACCTGCACCTGCGCATGGACGGCCAGGCGGTGCGCTGGCTGCA
>JANNWV010000095.1:0-2394 GCA_031408815.1 Gammaproteobacteria bacterium | reverse complement strand
GTTCTTCGGGCTGGTAGAGCTCGAGCATGCGCGGCAGCTCGCCGTCGCCGATGGCTTTCAGGGATGACCAGTAGCGTTGGGCGGCGTCGGCGGCGTCGGATTGTTTTTCGATGGAGTTGTTGATGCCGCGGCCTTGCTCGGCGATTTCGGCCAGGTATCTCGAGCGGGCGCCGGGGATAAGGATCGTCGCGCGCGGCTCGCGCAGCGTGGTATCCAGGTGCGGCTGCCAGTTGATGGCCGGCGACGTACTCACCCCCAGCTTCTCGCGCATCAGGCGGCACAGATTGTTGAACATCCAGGTGACGCCGGGGTCGTTGAACTGGCTGGCGATGGTCGGATAGACGGGCACGTCCTCGTCTTTCATCTGGAAGGCGACGCGGTTGCGCTTCCACTGCTTGCGCACGTCGCGCAGCGCGTCTTCGGCGCCGCGCTTGTCGTACTTGTTCAGCACCACCAATTCGGCGAAGTCGAGCATGTCGATCTTTTCAAGCTGACTGGGGGCACCAAAGTCGCTCGTCATGACATAAACCGGGAAATCAACGAGATCGACGATTTCGGAGTCGGACTGGCCGATGCCGGCGGTCTCGACCATCACCAGGTCGTAGCCCTGCCCTTTCAAAAACGCGATGCAATCCTTCAGCACGGCATTGGTCGCCACGTGCTGGCGGCGTGTGGCCATGGACCGCATGAAGATGCGCGGGGAGCGCAGCGAATTCATGCGAATCCGATCGCCGAGAAGCGCGCCGCCGGTGCGACGGCGGGTCGGGTCGACGGAGATAACGGCGATGCGCATTTCCGGGAAGCTTTGCAGGAAGCGGTTCATCAGCTCGTCGGTAACGCTGGACTTGCCCGCGCCGCCGGTGCCGGTCAGGCCGATGACTGGCGTCTTGCCCGCTGCGAGTTGCCATTGCTTGCGCAAAGACGCGAGTTCGCTCTCGTCCAGCAAACCTTCCTCGATCGCTGACAGCATTTTTCCTACAGAGATTTCATCATCCTTGCTGACGACACCGGGTTTGCCCGCAGGCAACCTGTGCTTCATCGTCCTCGCCACGAGATCCTCGATCATCGCGACGAGTCCCATCTGCATGCCGTCGTTGGGGTGGTAGATCCGCTCGACGCCGTAATCCTGGAGCTCGCTGATCTCTTCGGGCGTGATCGTCCCACCGCCGCCCCCGAACACGCGGATATGCCCCGCGCCGCGTTCACGCAGCATGTCCACCATGTACTTGAAGTACTCGGTGTGGCCGCCCTGGTAGCTGGACAGCGCGATGCCGTCGGCGTCTTCCTGCAGGGCTGCGCGCACCACGTCTTCCACCGACCGGTTGTGGCCCAGGTGCACCACTTCCACGCCTTGCGCCTGTATCAGCCGGCGCATGATGTTGATGGCCGCATCGTGGCCGTCGAACAAGCTGGCCGCGGTAACGAAGCGCAGCGGGCTGCGCTCGTGCTGTGCTTCGGTGCTGGGCAGGTGGGGGGCGGGGGTACTCATAAGCTTTAACCTGAAACGGAAGGCAGACCCCGATTGTAACGCCCGGGCGCGGCCGACCATACGGTCCGGCCCCAGCCCCGTGCAAAGCCCGCGTAACCATTCCACACCCTGAAGCGAACCGTTCAGTGGGGCCAGCCGGTCCCGACCGACTTCCCCCTTCAGGAGTTCCACATGGAATCGCAGAACCTCACCCGTTTCTCGGGCATCGCCCTGGCAGTAATCGCGGCCGGCATGGCCGGCAGCATGGGCCAGGCCCAGGCCAAGGGCATGACCATGGCCACCGCGGGCAAAGTGGACTTGATCCACTGCGCCGGCCTCAATGTCTGTAAAGGCCACAACGACTGCAAGACCGCGACCAATGCCTGCAAGGGCCAGGGTTCGTGCAAGGGCGAAGGCTTTTCCGTCGCCACGGCCGAAGCCTGCGGCAATGTCGGTGGCACGGTAATCGACGAAGGCCAGAGCGTGGCAGTAGACCCGACCACCTTCGTGCATTGCATGGGCGCCAACGTCTGCAAGGGCCACAACGATTGCAAGACCGCCAGCAATGCCTGCAAGGGCCAGGGTTCGTGCAAGGGCCAGGGCTTCATCGCCTTGCCGGCATCCACCTGCAGCAACTTCGGCGGCACGGCGGGCTGATGCACCACGCCGGTAAGTCACCGGCCGATCGCGACCCCGGGACCCTCCCCCCGGGGCCGCGACCGTGGCTGGGCTTTGGCATCGGCCTGCGCACCGAACACTTCAGCGACCTGCTTGAAAAGCATCCGGCCATCGACTGGCTGGAAATAAATTCCGAAAACTTCATGGTGGCCGGCGGCAAACCGCGCCGCTACCTGGAAGCGTTCCGCAGCAACTACCCGATCGTGATGCATGGCGTGTCCATGAACATCGGCGGCAGCGATCCGCTC
>JANNWV010000094.1:0-2311 GCA_031408815.1 Gammaproteobacteria bacterium | reverse complement strand
GAAGTACGGATTGCGTATAGGAGCAGGGGCGGGCGTTCACTTTTGACCAAGTCGGCTCGACGCCGCAGGCGGAGAGACGCGACTCAAAATGAATGCCGGACCCAGCTGCACCGTAACGCGTAACCGCTAGTACGCTAAACCGCTTAGAACTGAACCAGTACAATGCACCACCCCCGTTAGAGCGAGATGACTGTGGATGCTGCGGTAACTCCCGTGCGCCGCGCCGCGCTGGTTTTCATCTTCATCACCGTGCTACTCGACATCCTGGCGTTCGGGATGATCATCCCGGTGCTGCCGCATTTGATCGCGAGCTTCCTCGATGGCGACCTGTCGCGCGCCGCGGTGATGCATGGTCTGTTCGCGTCGTGCTTCATGGTGATGCAGTTCGTGTTCTCGCCGGTGCAGGGCGCGCTGTCGGACCGGTTCGGGCGGCGGCCGCTGATCCTGTTGTCCAACCTCGGGCTGGGCCTGGACTTCATCCTGATGGCGGTGGCGCAGACGCTGCCGCTGTTGTTCATCGGCCGCGTGTTGTCGGGCATCACGTCGGCCAGTTTCAGTACGGCCAACGCCTATATCGCCGATGTCACGCCACCGGAAAAACGCGCGGCCGCCTACGGCAAGCTGGGCATGGCCTTCGGTATCGGCTTCGTGCTGGCGCCGGCGATCGGCGGCCTGCTGGGCGACGTGAGCCCGCGCCTGCCGTTCTGGATCGCCGCCGGCCTGAGCCTGTCGAATTTCTGCTACGGCTATTTCGTGTTGCCCGAATCCTTGCCGAAGGATCGGCGCACGCCGTTTTCCTGGCGGCGCGCGAACCCGATCGCCTCGCTGCGTTTCCTCGCCCACCATCCGGAGGTGTTCGCGCTGGCTGGCGTGGTGTTCCTGATGCAGATGGCGCACATCGTCTATCCGAGCACCTTCGTGCTGTATGCCGACTATCGTTTCGGCTGGGGCGCGAAGATGGTCGGCTACACGCTGGCCGGCGTCGGCGTGCTCTCGGCCATCGTGCAGGGCGGCTTGATCAGCCGCTTCATCCGTACCTTTGGCGAACGCAAGACCCTGCTGATGGGCTTGGGCTTCGGCAGCGTCGGCTTTATCCTTTATGGCATCGCGCCCACCGGCGGCTGGTTCTGGCTGGCGATGCCGATCGCCGCCTTGTGGGGCGTGTCGATGCCTGCGGCGCAGGCGCTGATGACGCGCCAGGTTGATCCGCATGAACAAGGCCGCCTGCAGGGCGCCATCGTCAGCCTGTCGAGCCTGGCCGGCATCTTCGGGCCGACCGTGTTCACCCGCGCCTTCGCCGAAGTTACCGACCGCGGCCTGCACACCGGCTGGGCTGGCGTCACCTTCTGGCTGGCTGCGGCCATGCTGATGACTGCCTTTGTAATGGCCTGGCGCAGTACCCGCCCGACTTGAGTCGAGCTTAGGTAGGATGTGGCAACGGGGCGCGCGCAAGTTCGCGCAGGCGTCCTGCCAGGAGCAATGCCATGGCCCAGCCACCCCCCGCCGTTTCCCAGGCCGATGCCGAAGCCGCCGTCCGCACCTTGCTGCAATGGGCCGGGGAAGATCCCGAACGCGAGGGCTTGCTCGATACACCGTCACGCGTCGCCCGTGCCTACAAGGACTGGTTCTCCGGCTACGCGCTGGACCCGGCCGATTACCTGCGCCGCACCTTCAAGGAAGTCGAAGGCTATGACGAGCTGATCGTATTGCGCGCGATCGAATTCGAAAGCCATTGCGAACACCACATGGCGCCGATCATTGGCAAGGCGCACGTTGGCTACCTGCCCAATGGTCGCGTGGTCGGCATCAGCAAACTGGCGCGCGTGGTCGAAGCTTACGCGCGGCGCTTCCAGGTACAGGAAAAACTCACCGCACAAATTGCGCGATCCATCGAGGAAGTATTGCAGCCGCGTGGCGTGGCGGTGGTGATCGAAGCCGTGCACGAATGCATGACGACGCGGGGCATCCACAAGCGCGGGGTCAGCATGGTCACCAGCGCAATGCTCGGCGCTTTCCGCGACGATGCCCGCACTCGTTCTGAATTCCTGCAGTTTATTGGAATGCAAAACACGCGTTGATTACTTGTCAGAAGTTCCGGGTTTCGATGCTGAATGCCGCCGAGGGCCGGGTTCGCCCTGGTCGACACGGCGTAGCCCTCCCTGCGGACTCAGTGTCGACTGGCGGGCCATCCCTGGCCCGCCTCCTGTGCGAACCCGGCCCTCGTCGTCCTTCAGCATCGCGCGCGAATTCGGCACGAATGGCCTGAGTGCATCCCGGCAACCGGCAAACGCGCCGCAGCCTTGAATGGAGC
>JANNWV010000093.1:0-5635 GCA_031408815.1 Gammaproteobacteria bacterium | reverse complement strand
CCGCGGCCCAGCGCCGACAGGGTCTGGTAGGCGAGGTAGGGATAGACGGCGGTGGCGCCGACGCCGATCAGGCAGGCGATCTGGTGCGCATCGCGCGCCGTGCCGGTTTCGATCAGCAGGTTGCAGTCGCAACGCAGGCCGATGTGCACCATGTGGTGGTGGATGGCGCCGGTGGCGAGCAGTGCATGGATGGGCAGGCAGCCGGGCTCGGGGTAGCGGTCCGACAGCAGCAACAGGATGTTGCCGGCGCGTACGGCGGCTTCGGCTTCGGTGCACAGGCGCTTCAGGCCTGTCTGCAGTGATTCACCGTGGGCGAGGAATAAGTCAAGGCGAACATTGGCTTCGGCGAAATCCGGCAGCGTCAACAGCTGGCGCAATTTTCGCTGGGACATCACCGGTGAATTGAGCATCACCTGCCGTGCGTTGGCCGGGGTCATCTCGAAGACGTTGCCTTCGCGACCAATCTGCGTGACCAGCGACATCACCACCTGCTCGCGCAGCGGATCGATGGGCGGATTGGTCACCTGGGCAAAGGCCTGGCGGAAATAGTCGTACAGCGGCCGCACATGATGCGACAACACCGCAAACGGTGTGTCGTCGCCCATCGAGCCGGTCGCTTCCTGCTCGGTTTCGGCGAGCACGCGCAGCACACTTTCGCGTTCTTCGCGGGTCAGCTGGAACAATTTCTGGAAGCGGCGCAGCGTGGCCGCGTCGAACGGCTCCGCCGCCAACGACGGGTCGATCAGATCGGCAGTGAGGTAGGTGACGCCCTGCTTCAACCAGCGCTTGAAAGGCGCGCGTTCGCGATTGATCGCGTCGATGTCTTCGCTGGCCAGCAGGCGGCCTTCCAGTAAATCCACCGCCAGCATTTCACCGGGGCCGAGCTTGCCCTTGGCGATGATGTTTTCCGGCGCGCAATCGAATACGCCGGTTTCGGATGCGACGATCAACCGGCGCGTATCAGTCAGCGTCCAGCGCGCGGGGCGCAGGCCGTTGCGGTCGAGCGTGCAGGCGGCATAGCGCGAATCGCACAACACGATGCCGGCCGGGCCATCCCACGGGTCGAGCGACAAACCGAAATATTCGTAGAAGGCGGCAAGGTCCGGATCCTTGTATTCCAGCGATGAGGTCGCCGGTGGAATCAGGATGCGCATCGCCTGCAGCAGGTCCATGCCGCCGACCAGCAGGGCTTCGAGCATGTTGTCGAGGCTTTGCGAATCGGAACCGTCCAGCGACACCAGGGGTTGCAACTGACTGAAGTCGAGCCGCGGCGTGGACCAGCGCGCGCTGCGCGCCAGCGACCAATGCCGGTTGCCTTCGATGGTGTTGATCTCGCCGTTGTGCGCGAGCAGGCGGAACGGTTGCGCGAGTTTCCAGGCCGGTGCGGTATTGGTGGAAAAGCGTTGGTGGAATACCACCACTGATGAAGCGAGATCGGCGCGCGCCAGGTCTGGATACACGGCGGCCAATGCATCGGGCAACACCATCGCCTTGTAGCCCAGGGTCGCGGCAGAAAGACTGACGACATAAAAACCGGAAAGGCTGGCCAGGGATTTTTCCGCGGAACGACGCGCCAGGAACAGCGCGCGTTCGAAGTCGGACGGCGACAACGCGTCGGGCGCATCGACGAACACCTGTTCGATGCGCGGCATGCCGGCCAGTGCGATCGGGCCGCAGGCCTCGCGATCGACCGGCACGACTCGCCAACCGGCAACCTCCAGTCGCTGGCCGACCAACGCGCTGGTCAGCATCGCGCGGGCAAGGGCGGCGTCGCGCTCGTCGTCGGGCAGGAACACCATGCCGACCGCAAAATTCGGGCGCGGCCGGATGTTGGCCTCCGCTGCAATCGCCGACAGGAAGGCCATCGGCCGCCGGATCAGCAGGCCGCAGCCATCGCCGCTTCGGCCATCCGCGCCCACCGCGCCGCGATGGGCCAGACGGGACAGGGCCGTCAGCGCGGCTTCCACGAGGCCGCGGTCGGGGCGATCGTCGAGGTCGGCGATCAATCCGAAACCACAACTGTCGCGTTCGAAACCGGGGGCATAGAGGCCCTTCGGCACTGCGCTGTCCATGGACCCTCCGAAGCTTGGGGGCGCGGTCGCCCGCGGCCGTGATGGCCGGGTTGGCGAACGCTTCAATGCCAAGGTCACACAGCGAGTTAGAGTTTCTGCTCTTTCATGTAAAGTGGACTGAAGCCCCTCGCAAGGAGATGCCCATGCGCACGGTACTGGTCGCCAGCTCGAAAGGCGGCGCCGGCAAGTCCACCCTGGCCACCAACCTGGCCGCCTACTTCGCGCTGGATGGCAAGCGCACCGTGCTGGTGGATGCCGACCGGCAGAAGTCGTCCACCCACTGGTGTGAAAAGCGCGCGGCATCCCCCACGGCGGTGCTGCCGATCGACGGCACCAAGCGCAATTGGGAAAAACTCGTCCCCAACGACATCGAGCGCATGGTGATCGATGGCGCGGCAGGCGCGATGGGCGACGATCTGGAGGCCTACCTGGCCCGGGCCGACGCGGTGATCGTGCCGGTCAATCCGTCCATGATCGACCTGGAAGCGACCGTCCCCTTTCTCAATTCACTCGCCCTTAACCCGCGCGTGAAGAAGGGCAAGTTGCCGGTCGGCCTGGTCGGTAACCGGCTCAAGCCCTGGACCAGCGCCTCGCAGCAAGCGGTCAGCCAGCTCAAGTCCTGGCCCTACCCGGTGGTCGGCGAGCTGCGCGACACCCAGGCCTATGTATTGATGGTGGCCCTGGGCAAGAGCGTCTTCGACTACCACTCCGAACAAATCCGCGGCCACCAGGAAGACTGGGCGCCCATCCTCAAATGGTTAAGGAAGACTGTCTGATGCGCGAACTGATCCTGTTGCGCCATGCCCATGCCGAGTCCGCCGCCGTGGGCCAGGACGACCGAGACCGAGCCCTGTCGCGCCAGGGGCTGGCCGAAGCCGAAGCTGCCGGACGCTGGTTGAAGGACCACGGCTACCTGCCCGACCGCGTCATCTGCTCGCCGGCGCGGCGCGCGCGGGAAACCCTGGAACAAGTGCTGCAGGCAATGGGCTATGTCGAGCAGCTGCAGGACGAGCGGATTTACGACGCCACGCCCGGTACGCTGATGCAGGTGGCCGATGAAAACCGCGAGCACGCACGGGTCTTGCTGATCGGACACAACCCGGGCCTGGAACAAATGGCCGCGCTGCTGGCTTCGGGCCAGTCGGGCGATTTTCGCGGCATGCCGGCCGGCGGCGTGGCGGTGCTGAGCCTGCCCGCCGATGCGCAACTCGAGCCGGGCGCCGCCAAGCTCGCCGCGTTCTGGTGGCCATGACGGGATGAGCCTCGCGCGTCGCGCGTCGCTGTTCCTGTTCCTGTTTGCCGCGCTGGCGACCATGGCCGCCCAGGCTCAAGCTCCGCCTGCGGTAAAAACGCTGGCCATCGATGGTGCGCATTCCAGCGCCTCCTTCGCCGTCACCCTGCGCATGCGCAAACCGACCCAGGGGCATCTGACCCGGGTCAGCGGCAAGTTCGCCGGATCAAAGGAGGCGGGCTGGACGGCCTTGGTGCAAGTAGATGGCCGTAACGTGCGCGTGGACGGGCCGCGCTGGATGGAGCGGGTGACACGGTCGGACGCCTTCCTGGCATTGAACCGCCACCCCATCATCCGTTTCGAGTCGGAACTCTTCAGTGATGCGGTATTGCATGAGGGTGGGATGTTGACCGGCAAGCTGACCCTGCGCGGTCTTACGCAGCCAGTCAGTTTCCAGCTGCTACCTTCCGAGTGCGACCAGCCCGGTCGTGACTGCGATATCAACGTGCAGGGAACCGTCAGCCGCCATGCCTTTGGAATGACCGCCTACCGAGCCATGCTGAAGGACGAGGTGGACTTCAGGTTCACGGTGCGCCTGCGCGCGGAAAAACCCGCGCCATGAATCGGGGCCTGCGACTGGCCCTGGCCGGCACCCTGTTGCTGCTGGGCGCGTGCTCGCATGTTTCGCGCAACGAACGAGTGCAGGCAGGCGACTACGCCGAGAACGCGCGCAGCACCGAAGTGGGCTGCAGCACCGAATGCGCGGTGGTCTCGCCCCTGCTGGCCCTGGGCGACCAGGCCTACGCCGCGTCCGCGCCCCAGGCGCCGCGACACAGCGTGGTGATCCTGGACGAAGGCCACGACGCCCTGCTGGCCCGCGTGCACCTGATCCGCGCTGCGCGCCACAACATCGACCTGCAGACCTTTCACTTCGAGCGCGACGATGCCGGCCGCGTGGTGCTGGATGAACTGCGCGCCGCCGCCAAGCGCGGCGTGAAGGTGCGGCTGTTGATGGACCAGCTCGGTGGCCTGGCCGATCCGGAACTGCAGGCGCGGCTGGCCGGCTTCCATCGCAACTTCGAGATTCGCGTCTACAACCCGGTCTTTGACCAGGCCAAGGTCAGCCCGCTGGAATTCGCCGGCGCCATCGTGTTTCGCTTCCGCGACCTCAACCGGCGCATGCACAACAAGGTGATGCTGGTCGACGATCGCGTGGCGGTGATTGGCGGCCGCAACGTGCAGGACGAATATTTCGACTGGAACGACGACTACAACTACCGTGATCGCGACCTGCTGATCGCCGGCCCGGTCACGCAGGCGATGAAGCGCAATTTCGATGCCTTCTGGAATGACCGCCGCGCCTTGCCGCCCTCGGACCTGGGTGACGTGGCGCGCGTGCTCATCGCCAACCAGGGCCCGCCGGACGGCGCGCCGCCGGCCCGGTCAGGGCGTGTGAAGAAGATGGCCGAGGACGCTGGCGATGGCGGCACGGTGTTTGCGCACCTGTCCCCGTACCTGTATCAGGTCGGCCGGATCGATTTCTTCGGCGACCTGCCCGGCAAGCACGATGAAGGCCAGAAGAGTCGCGTGGATGCGTCCGAAGCCCTGTTGAGCACTCTGGCGGGCAGCAAGAAGGAACTGCTGTTGCAGACGCCCTACCTGGTGATGTCGCGCCCGGCGCGGCAATTGTTTCGCCGCCTGCACAAGCGCAATCCGCCGCTGTCAGTGATCGTTTCCACCAACTCGCTGGCGGCGACGGATGCTTTTCCCGTTTATGCGATGTCGCACAAGTACAAGCGGCTGTACCTGCGTGAGCTGGGTTTCCAGATCCACGAGTACAAGCCGTTTCCGGCCGACATGCCGATCGACCTGATGGCCGTGCCCGGCGCTGCCGAGGCACTGGCCGCCGATGCCCAGGCCAACGAAGCCTCGGACGAGCGCTGGCTGGGCTCGGGCTCCAGCCGCCGGCCGGTGCCGCTGAAACGGGCCGGCGTGCGCATCGGCCTGCATTCCAAGTCCATGGTCGTGGACGAACGCATCGGCATCGTCGGCAGCCACAATTTCGACCCGCGGTCCAATGACTTCAACACCGAAAGCCTGGTGATGGTGCACGACCCGGCCTTCGCCAAGGCCCTGGCGGACAGCATCCGGCGCGACATCAAGCCGGGCAATTCCTGGACCATTGCGCCGCGCGAAACCTTGCCGGCGTTCGCGCAGCTCAACTACAACCTGGGCAAGCTGTCGGAAAAGCTGCCGATCTTCGATGTCTGGCCGTTTCCGTACGCCACCAGCTACGAGCTCAAGCCCGGCTGCCAGCCGCTGCCGCCCGGGG
>JANNWV010000092.1:0-1533 GCA_031408815.1 Gammaproteobacteria bacterium | reverse complement strand
CCGATTTCACCGACCAGGGCAATCTGTTCGGCGCCCATCACGCTGGCGAAGGCCTTGGTGAAGGTCATCTGGAACTGCGAAACCTCATGGCGGCGCCAGCCGCGCTGATCGACGCCAAACGGCGATGCGGTGCAGCCGGGGTTGAGCTGGCTGCAGAAGCGCAGTCCCGGGGTGGAAACCAGGGTCGGCACCACGGCATTGAGCGGGCTCAGTGCGGCGAACAGCAGTTCGACGTCATCCACCTGCAACGGCATGTTCGGGCGATGGCTCAATTCACCCTGCCAGGCGATGCCGCCGGGCAAGGTGGTGTTCCAGCTGAAGCCAAACATCTGGATGTCTTCCGGATATTCGACGAAGAAACCAGCGGCCAGCCCGGTCGGCACGCCGGCCAGCGCGGCCGTGGACACCGTCTTGCCCGACAGCAACGGCAGGCGGCTGTGATAGTTCAGGAAGTAGAACGCGAAATCGGTATTGCCCCACTCTTCCGAGAAATAGCGGATGGCTGCGCCGTATTGGCCGGAGTCACGCGCGTTGCGGTTGGGCAGGCGCGGCACCGAGTTGGCGCAGGCAAAACCCTGCAACGACGCCGGCAGGCCGCTGTCGGCGCTGCCGAAGCCCGAACCGAGCGGCAACCTGCAGGTCTGGAAATAGTTTTCCGGATTCAGCACGGGCTGCGGCGCGGTGCCGAAGCCGAGCATCACGTAGTTGCCGCCCGGGGAGCCGAAGTCGTTCGAACTGAAGTAGGTGCCCGAGGGATCGACTTCGATTTCTTCAAACTCGAGCATGTACAGGGCTTCCATCGACAGGTTGTCGGTGAAGCTGAAAGAAGCCCACAACATGTCGATCGGCAGGAACGCTTCCTTCAACTCGGCGCCAGCGACGCGCAGCTTGGACACGTCGATCGGGTTGACGACGTTGATGCCGTTCTGGATGAAGGTGCTCTCGCCCCAGCTGACGGCCTGGCGGCCTACGCGCCAGCTGCCCTTGTGACCGCCGATGCTGAAGTCGTGATAGACGAAGGCATCCAGCATGCGGAAGTCCTTGCCGACCTTTTCCTTCGCAATCTTGGTCAGGTCGTCGCGGTTGGCGTTTTCGAAATCGTAGAAATACGTTGCGCGGGCGAACGCGCCCCAACTCGCATCCTGGCCCCACTTCAGGCTGAGCTCGGAGGTGATCTTGAAGGCATTGGAGAATGCATCGCCCTTGTCGTACTTCAGGTCGCCGTCATCGCGGTTGACCGAGAAGCGGCCCGGCGCGGCGATCTGGTAGGCGGAGCCCGGGACGGCACTGGAGCTGCAACGACCCGGGCCGACCGGAATCGGACCCAGCGGCACGTTCTGGAAGCAGATGGCCGGATCGAACTGGGCCTTGCCGATCAGGCTCTCTTCCTGGTCCTGCATGCGCACCGAGATGCCGTAACTGATGGTCGTGTCGAGACTGCCGGTCAGGCCGCCCTTCTCGAATTCAAAGGCCTGTGCAGCAGGCGCGGAAAGCACGGCCAGGGCAATCGCCGTGGCCAGCGGAGCACGGGCG
>JANNWV010000091.1:0-42906 GCA_031408815.1 Gammaproteobacteria bacterium | reverse complement strand
GGCATCCATCTGGTCGAGCCCGGACTGGAGGCTTGCCTCGGCATCGAGCAGGAATTGGCCAGAGGCTACGAAGCGATCCGTCTCAACCAGCCCGCTCACGATTTCGACCTCGTCGCCGTAGCGCTGTCCCAGTTCCACCTTGCCGGGCGCGAAGCGCTGGTTGGCGCGCTGGAGCAAGATGCGATCGCCCTGCGCAGTCCGGATGACGGCAGAGACGGGAACCAGCAGCACGTCGTCGCGGGATTGGCCTTCAATCACTGCATCGAGCAGGGTGCCCAAGGGCAGCGCGCGGGCGTCGGAAATGGCGAAGCGCAAGGACTGCGTTTGCGTTACGGCATCGACGATCGGCAACCAGGTTCCATTTTCGCCCAGCCATTCGCGGCCCGGCGCGCCCGGTACGGTGAAGCGTGCCGAAAGCGGCTCGCCCAGCATCACTCGCTGCGCAGGAAACACGGATGCTTCGATCCAGGCGGCGTTGCGCGACGAGAAATCGGCGATCAGCGAATCAGGCGAGACGCTGGAACCTTCGCGAACGCCCAACTCGGTAACGATGCCGGATACCGGCGCGCGCAGCGGCAACCGGCGCGACGACTTGCCGGCGCGTCGAATTGCCTGGATGTCGCCGTCGGCGATGCCGAAACGACGCAGGCGTTCGCTGGCGGCCGCAGCCATATCGGAGCCGAGCAACAATTCTTCCTGTGCCTGCACCAGTTCCGGAGAATAGATTTCGGCGATGACGGTACCGGCGGAAACGGATTGCCCCACCGCGCGCACGACCAGGCGCTCGATCCAGCCGTTGACGCGCGATTGCAGCCGGGCCTGTCCGCGCGCATCGGAGACCACGCGCGCCGGCACCCGAACACTGGGTCGAACCGTCCGGACCACCGGCTTGCCGATGCGGATGCCGAGGCTTTGCACGATGGACGGGCTGACCGCGATGCCTGGCGATTCATTGGCCTCGGCAAATTTCGGAACCAGCGCCATGTCCATGAAGGGCGACGGGCCGGGCTTGTCGAACTTCACTTCAGGACGCATCGGGTCGTAGTAGTACAGGACGCGCGGTTCGGCCGGCGCTTTTGCTTCCACCATTGCAGCTGGCGGCGCTTGCTCGTCTTGCGCATCGCGCTTGCACGCGGCGACGGACAGCAACATTGCCAAGGCGGCAAGCGAGAGTGCGACTTTGCGCCCGAGGGCGGCAATCAGGGAATGTTTCATGGCGATTTCCGGTGAACGCGAACACACGCGGACGCGATGAGCGCCGCGAATCAGGTGTCGGGTGTCAGGCGGAAATTGGAGGTCGCAAGCCGGGGCTGGGTGGTGGTGAACTGATCGTGTGTGCTGTCAGCGCTGGCTGCGTGACGTGGCGCTGGAAAAATCCGGGGGCGGGCACTGCCGAGACAGGGAGCGCCGTGTTGCCCTGGCATCGGGCCAGGCATTGGCCGTCGCAATCGCTGCCGGTGGCGGGGCAAGGATTGCCCGAGCCGTGGCAAGGCATATCGTCGCCATGCTGCCCGGCCATGCCGGCGCAGCAGTCGGAGTCTGCCGAAACACCGGCCGCCTGGGCGATCGCCAGGCCATTGACCAGCAACGCCAAAGCCACCAACACGGAGGCCAGCAGGCGGGCGAACGGTGACCGGAAGGGGCGATAGGGCCGTTTCATGCGCGTCCAGTGTGTACCCCTCTCCAGACCGTGCGCAAGGTCCTTGGTTCCGCGCTTGCGATAAGCTTCAGCGTCATCCGGAGGCTGCATGTCCATCCGTTCCAAGGCCAAGCGCGACGCCAACAAGAAGAAGCGCCCGAAACTGGGTGCCGGCCGAGCTGCCCCCGTGCTTCGCCCTCACGCAGAAATCCTTGATGGTGAAGGGAACATCGTCGGCGGAGCCGGCCTTCGATCAGGCGAGTGGGTGATGGTGATGAACGGCCAGGAAGTGGCTGCTACCGACAGCCCGGCGATGATTCTTGCGATGCTCACGCACGCAGCGACCACCCGTGAGGAGGCTGGCCTTCAGGTCGAACTGCGCTATTCCACCGAGCTCAGGGACGCCGCCACCGTCGAAGCTGCGAGCGAAGGCAAGACGCTGGAGCAGTACCTGGCCATGCTTGAAGCCGAACGCGTGGAACGGTCGGAGGTCAGGAAGAGCGAGGCACTGGACGTCCCGAACGCCTGAGCCACCGCTTTCCGGGGCCTGCGCCCCCATTCAAGGCATCTGCCAGTAAAATGCCGGCATTCCAGCCAATCGCCTGACGGGCGCATGACCGAGCCCATGAGCTTCCCCGACTATCCCTTCACTCCGAACACCTTCGTGCAGCCCAGCGGCCTGCGCCAGAGCTACCTGGACGAAGGTCCGCGCGATGGCGAGGTGGTAGTGATGCTGCACGGCAATCCGTCGTGGAGTTTTTACTGGCGCAAGCTGGTCCTGGGTTTGCGCGACCGCTATCGCTGCATCGTGCCCGATCACATCGGCATGGGGCTTTCCGAAAAACCGGGCGACGACCAATACGAGTACACGCTGCAATCGCGCGTGGACGATCTGGATCGCCTGCTCGATTCACTCAACCTGGGCGATGACATCACCCTTGTCGTGCACGACTGGGGCGGCATGATCGGCTTCGGCTGGGCGCTCAAGCACAGCGCACGCGTGAGGCGGATCGTCATCCTCAACACCGCATCGTTCATCCTGCCGCCGGCCAAGGCGATGCCGTGGCAGCTCAAGCTCGGCCGCGATTCACTGATCGGCGCCGGCCTGATCCGCGGCTTCAATGCCTTTGCCGATGGCGCGACGCGCTTCGGTGTCATCAACAAGATGCCGCCCGACGTTCGCGCTGCCTACAACGCGCCTTACGACAGCTGGGCAAATCGCATCAGTACGCTGCGCTTCGTGCAGGACATCCCGTTGTCGCCCGCCGACCGCGCCTGGTCGCTGGTGGAAGCGGCAGGAAAGAAGTTGCACGAATATGCCGATCGGCCGGTTTTCATTGGTTGGGGGCTGAAGGATTTCGTATTCGACAAGCACTTCCTGAAGGTGTTCGAGACGCAGTTGCCGAACGCGGAAAAACACGTGTTCGCCGATGCCGGGCACTACGTGCTGGAAGACAAGGCCGACGTATTGGTACCGGCCATTCGCAAGTTCCTGGATTCGCACCCGCTGGATTGAGTCGGTGCGGGTGGATGAAGTCTAGAATGAAACCATGACCGACGCCTGCAACATTGCCGCGATCCTGCCGCGCATGGCCGCGATTCGCGGCGAGCAAGTCGCGATGCGCTGCCCGGGCTCGCGCGGGCTGGACGGCTTCGCGCGGCATGACCTGACGCTGAGCTATCGGGAAATGGAGGATCGCTCGAATGCGATTGCGGCCGGCCTGCAACAGTCGGGCGTGACGCGCGGCATGCGTACGGTGGTGATGGTGCGGCCGTCGCCTGAATTCTTCCTGCTGATGTTCGCGCTGTTCAAGATGGGCGCCGTGCCGGTGCTGGTGGACCCGGGCATTGCGCGTTCCGCCCTCAAGCGCTGCCTGGACGAAGCCGAACCGGCCGCCTTCATCGGCATACCGCTGGCCCACGCCGCGCGCACGGTGCTGGGCTGGGCGCGCAGTTCGCGCATCAACATCACGGTCGGCCGGCGCTGGTTCTGGTCGGGCCCCACGCTGGCGCAAGTGGAGGCCATCGGCGCGGGCGCTACATCGCAACTGGCCGACACCACGCCCGATGAAATGGCTGCGATCCTGTTCACCTCCGGATCCACCGGCTTGCCCAAGGGCGTCGTCTATCGGCATCGTCATTTCGTCGCGCAGGTGGACCTGCTGCGCGAGGCCTTCGACGTGCAACCAGGCGGCGTCAATCTGCCGACGTTTCCGCCGTTTGCCTTGTTCGATCCCGCGCTCGGCCTGACCTCCATCATTCCGGACATGGATCCGACCCGGCCCGCTTTCGCCGATCCCAAGAAATTGCATCGCGCCATCGAGCGCTTCGGCGTGGACCAGTTGTTTGGATCGCCGGCGCTGATGGAGGTATTGGCGAACCATGGCGCGCCCTTGCCCGGCATTCGCCGCGTGACATCTGCCGGCGCGCCGGTGCCAGCGGCCGTGGTTGCGAAGATGCGTGCGCTGCTGCCGGACGATGCGAATTTCTGGACGCCCTACGGCGCCACCGAGTGCCTGCCGGTGGCCGTGATTGAAGGGCGCGAACTGCAGTCCACGCGCGAAGACACCGAGCATGGCGCCGGCACCTGTGTCGGTCGCCCGGTGCCGCCCAACATCGTGCGCATCATCGGCATCAGCGATGGCGCCCTGCCCGAGTGGAGTGATTCGCTGGAAGTCACGCAAGGCGCGATCGGCGAAATCACGGTGGTCGGCCCGTCCACGACGGACGACTATTTCCGCCGGCCCGAAGCGACTGCGCTGGCCAAGATCCACGAGGCGCTGCCCGACGGCACGCAGCGCGTCGTGCACCGCATGGGCGACCTGGGCTGGTTCGATGCACAGGGCAGGCTGTGGTTTTGCGGGCGCAAGTCGCATCGCGTGCTGACCGAATTGGGCGGCCTGTATACCGAACAGGTGGAGCCCGTGTTCAACGTGCATCCGGACGTGCGCCGCACGGCGCTGGTGGGCGTCGGTGAAAAAGGCCATCAGCAGCCGGTGCTGTGCGTCGAGATGCGCGCCGGCGTGGACAAGGCCGCGCATCCGCGCATCCTGGCCGAGTTGGAAAAGATCGGGCAGGGGTTCGCGCATACCGGCCGCATCGACACTTTTTTGGTGCATCCGAAGTTCCCGGTGGACATTCGGCACAACGCGAAGATTGGTCGAGAAATTCTTGCTGCATGGGCAGATAAGCAGCTGGCGCGGCGGAAAGCGTCGAAGCACAAGGCGCAAGCAGAATGAAGGTGCTGGTGACAGGCGGTGCGGGTTTCCTCGGCATGGGATTGTGCCAAGCCCTGCTCGCGCGTGGCGACGAGGTGCGCAGTTTCCAGCGCAATCATTCATCGGCGCTGGATGCGATGGGCGTGGCCCAGGTGCTGGGCGACCTGGCCGATGCCGAAGCCGTGCATCGCGCCTGCGAGGGCCAGCACGCGGTGATGCACAACGCCGCCAAGGCCGGCGCCTGGGGCAGCTACGAAAGTTATTACGACGCAAACGTGCGTGGCACCCAACACGTGGTCGCGGCCTGTCGCGCGCACGGCATCCGGCAGCTGGTGTACACGTCCACACCCAGCGTGACCCACAGCGGGCGCACGCCGGTGCAGGGCGGCAATGAAAAAGACACGCCCTACGGCAGCAACTTCAAGGCGCCGTATCCGGCGACGAAACTGATTGCGGAAAAATTCCTGCTGGCCGCGAATGATCACAGCCTCGCGACTGTCGCGTTGCGGCCTCGGCTTATCTGGGGCCCCGGCGATACCCAGTTGCTGCCACGCCTCGTGGAGCGTGCGCGCGCCGGTCGCCTGCGCCTGATCGGCGGCGGCCACAACCGCATGGACACGACCTATATCGATAACGCGGTACAGGCGCATATTTCGGCGCTGCTGCGCTTGCGGCCGGGCGGCGAGTGCGCGGGTCGCGCCTATTTCATCAGCAACGGCGAACCGATGGAGTCGCGCGAGATCGTAAACGCGCTCCTGAAAGCCGCCGGTGCACCGACGGTCGAGAAAAGCATTCCCTTTCCCGTCGCCTACGCCGCCGGCGCGGTGCTGGAAACCGCGTGGCGGGTGTTTTCGCTGTCGGGCGAGCCGCCGATGACCCGGTTCCTGGCTGAACAGCTGTCCACGCCGCACTGGTACGACATCTCCGCCGCCGCGCGCGATCTGGGCTATCGGCCGCAAGTGAGCGTGGCGGAAGGCCTGCGCCGCACCGCCGAGTGGTGGGCAGCCGGTAGAATGGCGCCATGAACAGTCCCGGACTCGAGCCGCCCTCGCTATTGCAGGGCCTGAAACCCATCGCCGGCCGCGCGCTGGAGATGGCGCTCGAACAACTGCTGGTGCTCGACCCGGACACGCGGGCGGCATTGAAGGGCCTGGAAGGCCGACGCATCCAACTGGAACTCGAAGCCCCGGCCATCGCCCTGTCGGTGACGGCGCAAGACGGCAAGTTGCGCATCGGCCCACCGGACTCCGAAACGGAAGCCGACCTCGGCATTCGCGCCACCCTGGGCGGCATCCTGTCGCAATTGCCCTTTGCCCGCGCCAGCAATGCGCCGCCGGTCGGCAAGATGCGCATCAACGGCGATGCTGAACTCGCGCGCACCCTGCAGAAACTGGGCCAAGGGTTCGATCCCGATTGGGATAAACCCTTTGCCGATGCCTTGGGGCCAATTTTCGGGCCGCAGGTGGCACGGGTCTTTCGCGAAGCATTTCGCGGCGCGACGCGCGTGGCCGGCAACCTGGCGCGCGACGCCGCCGAGTTCGTGACCGAAGAGAGCCGCGATGTGGTGGCCAAGGCCGAGCTCGAAGCTTTCCACGACGACGTCGACGCCCTGCGCGACCGCGCCGAGCGATTGATCGCGCGCGTAGCGCGCCTGCCGACACCAGGCGACGCCGGCGCATGAACGCAGCCTCGGAAGCACCGGCGCCTTCAGGCATCGTGGTTGGCGGATTTCGCGGCGGCCTGCGCGCGTTGCGCATCGCTCGCGTGCTGCTGAAGCACCGCCTCGACGCACTGCTGGTCGATACGGCCTTCGGGAAATGGCTGTGGTTGCTGCGGCCGTTCACGCCGCGTGCCAGTGATGAGGACAAGATGCCGCGCGGTGTGCGCCTGCGCCTGGCGCTGCAGGAGCTCGGCCCGATCTTCGTGAAGTTCGGGCAGGTGCTGTCCACGCGTCGCGACCTGCTGCCGGCCGATGTCGCCGACGAGCTCAATTTGTTGCGTGATCAAGTTGCGCCCTTCGATGGTTTGCTGGCGCGCGATGAAATCGAGCGCAGCCTGGGCAAACCGGTGTCGGAATTGTTCACGAACTTCGACATCACGCCGCTCGCCTCCGCGTCCATCGCGCAGGTGCACGCCGCCACGCTGCACGATGGCCGCGAAGTGGTGGTGAAAGTGTTGCGTCCGAACGTGCGTGAACAGATCGAGGCCGATATCGGTCTGCTGCGCGCGCTGGCCGGCCTGGCCGACCGCCACCATCCCAATGCCGCCTATATCCGCCCGCAGGAAGTCGTGTCTGAAATCGAGAACACGCTGTACGCCGAGCTCGACCTTCAGCGCGAGGGCGCCAACGCCAGCCTGATGCGCCGGCTCTGGCTGGGATCGGACGACTTGTATGTACCCGAAGTGCACTGGACGCTGACCGGCGAAAGCGTGCTGACCATGGAGCGCGTCAGCGGCATCGGGTCGGACGACGTGCGGGCGCTGGACGAGGCGGGCATCAATCGCAGCGCGCTGGCCGCCAAGGGCGTGCGCGTGTTCTACACGCAGGTGTTCCGCGACAATTTCTTCCATGCCGACGCCCATGCCGGCAACATCTGGGTGGATGCGACGCGCAAGGACAACCCGCGCTTCATCGCGCTGGATTTCGGCATCGTCGGCCAGCTGCCGAGCCGCGACCAGTATTTCCTGGCCGAGAATTTCCAGGCCATCTTCCAGCGCGACTACCGGCGCATCGCCGAGTTGCACGTGGAGGCTGGCTGGATGCCGTCCAACATCCGCATCGACGAACTGGAAGCGTCATGCCGGTCGGTGTGCGAGCCGTATTTCACCCGGCCACTGTCGGAAATTTCGCTGGCCGAAGTGATGGTCAAGCTGTTCCGCACCGCACAGCGCTACGAGCTGACCGTGCAGCCACAATTGATCCTGCTGCAGAAGACCCTGCTGAACGTGGAGGGGGTCGGCCGCCTGCTCGACCCGAAGCTCGACATCTGGGCGGTGGCGCAGCCGGTGCTGGAAGACATCCTGCGCAAGCGATACAGCCCGCAGGCGCTGATGGACGAGATGCGCAAGCGCCTGCCGGAAATGATTACCCACGCACCGGAAATGCCGCGACTGTTGCGGGACTTCCTGGCGCAGCAAGTGGCCGGCACGCATTCGCTGAACATGCGATCGCCGGAGCTGGCCGAACTGGCACGCATTTCGCGCGACGGCCAGCGCCAGACCATCTACGCCATCCTCGGCACCGGCCTGCTGCTGGCGGCGGCCGTGTTGTATTCATTGGCCGCCGAAGGCCCGAAGCTGATGGGCCTGCATGGCGCGGTGTGGATTGCGGGACTGGGCGCCTTCGGCGCCTTCATGGCTGCGTGGCCGCGTCGGCGATGAATGCCGTGGTCGCGTCGTCGATGGACGCCGCCGTCGCGCCGGATGCAACGGCGGCGCCCGAAGTGAACCAGGTACACGCCATCCGCGTCCTGTATGCCGACGATTGCCTGGCCGTGGTTGATAAACCCGCAGGCCTGATGGCGCATGCCAGTGCGATGGCGCGTGGCGAGGATGATTTCCTGGTCGACCGCTTGCGCCTGCAGTTCGGCCAACCGGTGCACCTGGTGCATCGCCTCGATCGCGCGACCAGCGGCTGCCTGCTGGTCGCCTTCAACCAGGCGACGGCGGCGGCGCTCGGCGGCATCTTCATGTCGCGCGAAGTGCGCAAGGATTACCTCGCGATCTGCCGCGGCTGGCCCGAGCCGGAATTGCTGCTGGACTATCCGCTGGACGGCGGCCCGGGAAAGCCCGAGAAAAAACCGGCGATCACGCAATTCACGCGACTGGGCACGGCTGAACTCGCGCTGCCGAGCAGCGCGCACGAAACTTCGCGTTATGCCTTGCTGAAATGTTCGCCACTGACCGGGCGCTTCCGCCAGATCCGGCGTCATCTCAAGCACCTGTCGCACCACCTGATCGGCGACTCCAGCCACGGCGATGGCCGGCACAACCGGAATTTCCGCATGCAGGGCGTGCACCGCATGCTGCTGCATGCGTGGACGCTGGGATTCAACCATCCGGTGTCCGGCGTGCCCGTGCTGGTTACCGCGCCGCTGGACCGGGAATTCGCGAAGGCGCTGGCGCTGTTGTCGTTACCCGAACCGAGCCCAACCTAAGCTTATGGCCAAACTGTATTTCTATTATTCGGCGATGAACGCCGGCAAGACCACGACGCTGTTGCAGAGCGCGTACAACTACCACGAGCGCGGCATGCGCACGCTGGTGTTGACGCCGCGCCTGGACCGTCGCGCCGGCGAAGGCGTGGTCGCATCGCGTATCGGCCTGAAGGCGCGCGCCACCGTGTTCGACGGCAACGACGACCTGCTCGCCCTGGTGCAGGCCGATATCGCGGCGCGCGGGCCGCTGGGTTGCGTGCTGGTGGACGAGGCGCAGTTCATGGCCAAGCCGCAGGTCTGGCAACTTAGCGACGTGGTGGACAAGCTGCATATCCCGGTACTGGCGTACGGATTGCGCACGGATTTCCGTGGCGAATTGTTCGAAGGCAGTCGCTACCTGCTGGCGCTGGCCGACAACCTCATCGAGATCAAGACCATCTGCCATACCGGCAAGAAGGCGACGATGGTGGTGCGCGTGGATGAAAACGGCCGCGCGGTGAAAGACGGGCCGCAGGTGGAGATCGGTGGCAACGAGCGTTACGTGTCGGTGTCGCGCGCGGAGTTCAAGAAGATCATGGCCGGCGAAGGCCACATCGACCTGCAACAGGCCACGCTGCCCTTCGATACGCCGGACTAGGCGATTCGGCGGACTAACCCCGCGCTTGGCAGGGTGTGCCCAACAAGACCAGCCTGCGTTGCTGGCGGCGGTGTTCCGGTTCCATCAGCTGTGCCTCGGCCACGATGCGGTCGCGCAGCGCGACGCCGACATCGTTCCTGCCAGCCAGGCACGCTTGCGCGGCTTGCATGGACAAGGCTTGCCAGCGGAGCCGGCGATGCCTGCGGTCGTCGGGCAATTGCGCAAGCAGCGCTTCGATCTGCTGGCCGGCATCGGCTTCCCCCGTCATCTGCGCGAGACGCGCGCGTGCCAGGGTCAGTTCCGGTCCGCCGCTGGTTTTTTCCTGCGGCAACTGCGCCAGCCAGGCGCGGGCGCGAAGGGTGTCGGAACGATCCAGCGCGGCCTGCACCAGCGCGGCGATGGCGGGCACTTCATTGGCATCGGGCTGGACCTTCAGCAAGGCCAGGCATTCGCGACGATTGGCTTCTGCCTGCGGATCGCGCGCGAGTTCGGTCTGCGCCTGCGCGAGGTGGCACAGGTCCCAGGCGTGGCTGCCGATGGCGCCACGACTGCGCCAGATGCGGATGGCGTCAGCCATCAGCGCCTCGGCTTCGGCCGGCTGGTCGCGTTCCAGGGCCACCATGCCGCGCAGGCTTTCGTGATCGGCTACTTGTGGGCTGTTGGCGCCCCAGCGCGCGGCCACGCCGTCCTTCGCCTGCGACAGCAGCAACGCGGCTTCGGCCAGCTGGCCGCTGCCCGTCAACACCGATGCCAATGCACTCTGGATGGCACCGGTACGCGGATGGCTGGCACCGAAGCGGCCGAGGGCGATGTCGAGCGCTTGCCGGTAGGCAGCTTCCGCTTCCGTCGGATTGTCCTGCGCCTTGAACGCGGCGCCCAGCCCGGACCAGATTTCCGCACCAAGCGCGTTCTGTTCGCCGCCGTTGTAACGAAGATGGCCGAGTGCTTCACGCAGGCCGCGCACGGCGGCATCGGGCCGGCCGTCGGCCAGTTGCAACATGGCCAGGTCACTTTCGCTTTCAGCCGTAAGGGGGGTCGCTGCGGCATGCGCCTTGCGTAGCTGCAGCGCCTGGCCGAACAAGTCGCGCGCAACGGTACGGCCGGCGAGGGCGGCGTGGCAGCGGCCCAGTTGCGACAGGAACTCGGCGGCAGGCAGCGGATAGGCATCGGCGGCGTCCTGCGCGACGACCAGGGTCGGGTTGGCTTCGGTCAGGCACTCCTGGTTGCGACCCATCTCGCGCAGGCTGTAGGCACGCAGGGCGGCCGAGTCCAGCAGCAGGTTGGCCGGCGCGCTGTTGCCCAGTGATCGCAGCACTTCCTGCTGGCGGTCGAGCAACTGCAGGGATTGTTCGTCGTCGCCCAATCCCGATCGCAGTTTTGCAATCAGTCCGATCAACTCGGCGCGCGCCTGCGGTTGCATCGCCAATTCGGAATCGGCTCGGGTCACGCCGGCGTCCAGCAGGGCGCGCACGTCCACGCCCTCTTCCCGGTTGCTCGTTCCCGATCCTTCGAAGATGCCGACCACGAAGTCCTGCATCGCCTGCGCGCGCGACGCTTCCTTCACCGCCTTGCTGGCCTGCCACGACACAATCCCCAGTGAAACGCCGAGCACGCCGGTGATGATGCCGCCCGTCGCGAGGCCGAGTACATGGCGGCGCAGGTACTTGCGCGCGCGGTAGCCCAGGCTTTGCGCGCGCGCATGCACGGGTTGACCGTCGAGATGTCGCCGCAGGTCCTGCGCCAGCGCTTCCACCGAGGCGTAGCGCTGCTCTGGCAATTTGTTGAGCGCCTTCAGCACGATGTTGTCGAGATCGCCGGCCAACGATCGCGCGCGCCGCTTGTCGAACACCGAGCCCGATTCGCGCGCCATGCGCGCCGCCACGTGCGAAGGCCGCCCGGGTTCGCCACCCAGGATCGCTTCTTCCCAGGCAGCATCGGTGGGTCGGCTGAGTCCGTAGGGCTTGCTGTCGGTGAGCAGTTCGTACAGCACCACGCCCAAGGCGTACACGTCGGTCATCGTGGTGATGATCTCGCCACGCAATTGTTCCGGTGCCGCGTAGTGCAGGGTGAAGGTGCGGCTGCCGGTGCGCGTGATCTCGTCGGCGCTGGTCTGGTCCTGCTGGTCGAGCAATTTCGCGATGCCGAAATCGAGCAGGCAGACTTCGCCGGACGAGGTGACAGGATGTTCGAGGGCTTCAGGTCGCGGTGCACCACCAGGTTGGCGTGGGCATGGCTGACCGCCGCGCACACCTGCGAAAAAAGGTGCAGCCGCGTGCGGATATCCAGCGCGCGCTTCTTGGCGTAATCGGTGATCGGATCGCCGCGCACGTAGTCCAGCGCCAGGTAGGGCTGGTCGTCCTGGCTGATGCCGGCGTCCAGCAGGCGCGCGATGTGTGCGTGGCCCAGCCGCGCGAGGATTTGCCGTTCGCGCGTGAAGCGCGCATGCAGGCCGGCATCGCCCAGCCCCGGCCGCAGCAGTTTGAGGGCGACGCGGCGTTCGTACAGTCCATCGGCGCGCACGGCCAGCCAGACCTGGCCCATGCCGCCTTCGCCAATGGGTTCCACCAGTCGGTACGGCCCGATTTCCTGGCCGGCCTGCGCAGCGAAAAGGCTCGCATCCACCACCGGCTGCGACATGAAATCGGGGCGCTCTTCCTCGAGCGACATCAGGTTTTCGAGTTCGCGCGCGAGTGCGGGGTCGGAACCTTCGATCTGCGCCAAGCGGCGCGCGCGTGAGTGCCCGGTCAGCTCAAGCAATTCATCGAGCAGGGGGGAAAGCGTGGACCAGCGTGTGCCTTCCATAGGCCGCCCATCAACTTTCAGTCTTGCAGCGAGGCCAGCAGGTACAGGCGAGCCTTCTGCCAGTCGCGGCGTACGCTGCGCTCGGAGCGCTTGAGCAGCGTGGCGATCTCGGCTTCGGACAAACCTGCGAAGTAACGCAATTCAACCACCTGCGCCAGCTTGGAATCAACATTGGCCAGGCGGGTGAGGGCGACGTCCAGCCCCAGCAGTTCTTCGTTGATGCGCATGCCGCCGCCCACGTCCTCGGGCAGGTCGGTCACGCGGTGCAGGTCGCCGCCGCGCTTTACGGCCAGCCGCTGCCGCGCGTAATCCACCACCACGCTGCGCATGGCCGAGGCGGCATAGGCAAAAAAGTGGGCGCGGTCTTCGAACCGGGCGTCGGCGCGGCCGACCAGGCGGATATAGGCCTCGTGCACCAGGCCGGTGGCGTCCAGGGTATGGCCGTTCTGGTTGCCCAGCTGGCGCCGGGCCATGCTGTGCAGTTCCCGATACAAGGTCGACAGCACGCGGTCGAGGGCGACCCGGTCGCCATCGCGCGCAGCACTCAACCATTGTGTGATTTCGGCGGTATCGCTCATGACTCCCCGATCCCGTCTGCGCGGGCTGATGCAGGCATCATAGCCCGTACATGACGACTGTCACGCTACAAATAGTGCCGGGGTCAAATTTTGGTCACTTCTGGCAGTGGCTGCACCAGGTCGTGGCCCGGTTTCCGAGCCGGCTGCCCCTGAGGGGCCGGCCGCAGCGCTTGCAGGCTTCGTCCTCGCGCCCGTAGACGAACAGTTCCTGTTCGAAGTACCCGGGCGCCCCGTCCGGGCTGATGAAGTCGCGCAGGGTGGTGCCGCCGCGCTGGATGGCGTGGGCCAGGATGGCGCGGACGGCCCCGGCCAGGGCGCCATAGCGGTCACGCGAGACCCGGCCGGCCTGCCGGGCCGGAGCGATGCCGGCCTGGAACAGGCTTTCGACCACGTAGATGTTGCCGACGCCAACCACGATCGACTGGTCCATCAGGAAGGTCTTGATGCTGGCGCTGCGGCCGCGGCTGCGCTCATACAGATAGTCGCCGCTGAAATCTTCCGACAGCGGTTCCGGCCCCAGGTTGCGCAGCAGTTCATGGGTGCTGCCTGCCGGCTGCCACAACAGGCAGCCGAACCGACGCGGGTCGTTGAAGCGCAGCACCTTGCCCGAGTCCAGCGCCACGTCCACGTGGTCGTGCGCAGTGACGGGTGTGCGCGCGGGAAGAACGCGCAAGCTGCCGGACATGCCCAAGTGCAGCAGGGCGCTGCCGGGTGCGGTATCCACCAGCAGGTATTTCGCGCGGCGGCGCAGGCCAAGGATTTCCTGGCCGGGCAGCAGCGATGAAATTTCGGCGGGGATGGGCCAGCGCAAATCCGGCCGGCGCAGCGTGACGCCCGTCACGCGGCGACCTTGCAGGTGGGGCGCCAGGCCCCGTCGGGTGGTTTCTACTTCAGGAAGTTCGGGCACATGCGGAGCTTACCGAAATCCTGGCCGCCGCTTGCATTGCCATATGCCGGCTCCATAATGTTTTCAGCGGTGCGCTGCGCGCCGTGTCTTTTATCGGCCGTCCCTGGCGGCGGCCCTCCTGGAGTCAACGATGCCCCCCGATTTGATTGACTGGTTGCTGGCCGGACTGAGCCAGGCCAGCGTTTGGCAGATGGTCCTGTACTTCCTGGTCGCCAGCCAGATAACGATGATGACCAGCACCATCTACCTGCATCGCAGCGCGACCCATCGCGGCGTGGACCTGCACCCGGTGGTAAGCCACTTCTTCCGCTTCTGGTCGTGGCTGACGACGGCCATGGTCACCAAGGAGTGGGTGGCGGTGCATCGCAAGCACCATGCGCGTTGCGAAACGCCGGACGATCCGCACAGCCCGCGTTTCGCCGGCATCAACACCGTGTTGTGGCGCGGCCTGGAGCTTTACCAAAAGGCGGCGCTGGACAAGGACATGCTGGAAAAATACGGCAAGGGCACGCCCGATGACTGGATCGAGCGCAATGTGTACACGCGTTTTTCCACCGCCGGCGTGATCATCCTGTTGTTCGCGAGCCTGGCCCTGTTCGGACTGCCCGGCATCGCCATCTGGGCGTTGCAGATGGCGCTGATGCCGTTCTGCGCGGCCGGCGTCATCAACGGCCTCGGCCATTGGTGGGGCTATCGCAATTTCGACACCGACGACACCGCCACCAACCTTACCCCGTGGGCGCTGTTGATCGGCGGCGAAGAACTGCACAACAACCACCACGCGTTTCCGAGTTCGGCCAAGTTTGCGCTGCGCAAGTTTGAAGTGGACATCGGCTGGACGGTGGTGTGGACCTTGCAGAAACTCGGCCTGGCGAAAGTATTGCGCGTGGCGCCGAAGCTGGACGTGCGCCCGAATATTTCCGTGCCCGACGCCGACACCCTGCACGCGATGATGGTGCACCGCTGGCAGGTGGCGACCGATTATTTCAAGACCGTGCTCAAGCCGCAGCTGAAGCTGGAAGCCGGCGCGCTGCCGCGTCGCATCCGCAAGGCCTTCCGCAGTGAAGGCCGTTGGCTGGACGCCGCCCATCGCGAGCGCCTGCACGCCTTCGTGGCATCACGCCCGCAATTGGCGACGCTGGTGGAATACCGGCAACGCCTGCTCGCCATCTACGAGATGAAGACTGCTGTTGCTGAAGTGAAGATGGAGGCGCTGCGGACCTGGTGTCATGAAGCGGAAGCCTCCGGCATTCAGGCGTTGCAGGAATTCTCTGCGCGCTTGAAGGGTTACGTACTTGTCCCAGTGCGCACCTGACGCCCCAATGTAGGAGCGGCTTCAGCCGCGATGCTGTTCGCCGTGCCGGAAGAAGTCGCGGCTGAAGCCGCTCCCACAGCTTGGAAATGCGACAGGAGCAAGCCATGAGTTCAAGCATTCATCCCGTGCACGAGGATTTCGAAGCCGGCACGCGATTGCGCAAGGCTGACTACCACGACCTGTATGCGCGATCGATTGCCGACCCGTCGGCGTTCTGGGGCGTGGTGGGGCAGCGGCTCGACTGGTCGCGCCCGTACAACCAGGTGAAGGACGTCAGCTTCAACGCCGCTGATTTCCGCATCCGCTGGTATGCCGACGGCCAGCTCAACGCCAGCGTTAATTGCCTTGACCGCCATCTCGCCACGCGCGCCGACAAGACCGCCATCATCTGGGAATCCGACGATCCGTCTGTGCCCTCGCGACACATCAGCTACCGGCAGCTGCATGCGCGCGTCTGCCAACTGGCCAACGCGTTGACCAACCTGGGCGTGGTGAAGGGCGACCGCATCACCATCTACCTGCCGATGATTCCCGAAGCGGCCGTGGCGATGCTGGCCTGCGCGCGGATCGGTGCGGTGCACTCGGTGGTGTTCGGCGGTTTTTCGCCCGATTCCATTGCCGGCCGCATTGCCGACTGCGACAGCAAGCTGGTTATTACTGCAGACGAGGGCGTGCGCGGCGGCAGGCACATTCCATTGAAGGCGAATGTGGATGAGGCATTGAAACGGCCTGGCACGAATTCTGTCGAGACGGTATTGGTGGTGCGCCACACCGGCGGCGCGGTACCGATGCAGATGCCGCGCGATCGCTGGTACGACGCCGTGGTGGATTCGCAGCCGGCCACGCATGCCGCGCAACCGATGGGAGCGGAGGATCCGCTGTTCATCCTGTACACGTCGGGCAGCACCGGCAAACCCAAGGGCGTGTTGCACACGACCGGTGGTTACCTGGTGTGGGCCAGCTACACGCACGAATGCGTGTTCGACCTGCGCGAGGACGATGTGTTCTGGTGTACCGCCGACGTGGGCTGGGTGACCGGGCACAGTTATCTTGTTTACGGACCGCTGGCCAATGGCGCAACGGTGCTGATGTTCGAAGGCATCCCGACCCATCCCGACCCCAGCCGCTTCTGGCAGGTCATCGACAAGCACCAGGTCACTATCATCTAAACCGCGCCTACCGCGATCCGCGCGCTGATGCGCGAAGGCGATGCACCGGTAGTGTCGACGTCGCGCGCGTCCCTGCGCCTGCTGGGAACGGTCGGCGAGCCGATCAATCCCGAAGCCTGGGAGTGGTACTACCGCGTGGTCGGCGAGAGCCGTTGCCCGGTGGTGGATACCTGGTGGCAGACCGAAACCGGCGGCATCATGATTTCGCCGCTGCCGGGCGCCATCGACCTGAAACCTGGTTCCGCGACGCTGCCCTTCTTCGGTGTGCAGCCGGCCCTGGTGGATGCCAATGGCGCGCTGCTTCAGGGCGCGACCGAAGGAAACCTGGTATTGCTCGACTCCTGGCCCGGCCAGGCGCGCTCGCTGTATGGCGACCCGCAACGTTTCATCGAGGCGTACTTCAAGGCGTATCCGGGTTGCTACTTCACCGGTGATGGGTGTCGCCGAGATGCAGACGGCTATTACTGGATTACTGGCCGCGTGGACGACGTGATCAACGTGTCCGGGCATCGGATGGGCACAGCCGAAGTGGAGAGCGCACTGGTCTCGCATCCGGATGTCGCGGAAGCCGCCGTGGTTGGCGCACCGCACGACATCAAGGGCCAGGGCATCTACGCCTACGTGACCTTGAATTCCGGTGTCGAACCAACCGATGCACTGCGCAAGCAGTTGATCGCGCATGTGCGCCACGAGATCGGGCCGATCGCCGCGCCGGACTGGCTGCAGTGGGCGCCGGGGTTGCCGAAGACGCGATCGGGCAAGATCATGCGCCGGATACTGCGCAAGATCGCGGAGAACGCGCCCGAGCAACTCGGCGACACCTCGACCCTGGCCGATCCGGCGGTGGTGGAATCACTGGTGCGAGAGCGGCTGGCGCGATAGCCGCGGCCGCGGCACGCGGCGCGGTAGTCGTTGTCAGCTACGTCGTGCACAGGGCATCCTCGGCACATGGATGTCCTTGCTGCCCAAGCCCTCGGATTCGCCGGTTCCCTCGGCGTCGGCTTGTTGATTGGCGTCGAGCGCGAACGCGCCAAAGGCACCGGGCCCATGCGCGACGTGGCCGGCGTGCGCACCTTCATGCTGTGTTCCCTGATCGGCGCGCTGTCGCACTGGCTCGGCCCGTTCGGCATCTTGGCCGGCGCGGTTGCCGTGGCGGCGCTTGCGCTGGCGGGTTACCAACGCACGCGCATCACCGACCCGGGGCTGACGACCGAATTCGCGATGGTGGCAACTTTCCTGCTGGGCGTGATGGCGATGCGCTCGCCCGCGTTGGCGGCGGGGCTGGCCGTTGTCGTGGCCTTGCTGCTGGCGGCGAAGAACGGCATGCACAAGTTCATCCGCGAAGGGCTGAGCGTGCAGGAGCTGGAAGACATCTTGCTGCTGCTGGCGTGTGCCTTCGTCGTGTTGCCGCTGCTGCCGTCCAAACCGATCGACCCGTGGGGTGCATTGGATCCGCATCGGTTGTGGACCCTGGTGGTGGCCGTGATGACGGTCAGCAGTGTCGGCTACGTGGCGCTGCGCACGCTCGGCCCGCGATTGGGCCTGGCGCTGGCGGGACTGGTCGGTGGATTCGTGTCGAGTACGGCGACCATTGCGGCCCTCGGCGCGCGGGCGCGGGCGACGCCGCAGCTCGCCGGCTCGTTGGCCAGCGCCGCGCTGGTGTCGAACGTGGGTACCGTCATCCAGCTTGCGATCGTGCTCGCAACGCTTTCTCCGTCGCTGTTGGCGGTGGCGGCCTGGCCACTGGCCACTGGCGGCTGCGGGAGCGGCAGCGTTCGTCGCTGCCTTCGCGGCCAGCTGGAACGCGGATGTCGCCCAGGTTGACGCGCGCGAACTCGCCGGGCCTCGAGCGCTGCAACCTAGGCAAGCCCTGATCTTCGTAGCGGTACTGGCGCTGGTCTTCCTGTTGGCCGCCATCGCCCGCGACCGGTTGGGAGACGCCAGCCTGCCCTGGGTGCTGGCGCTGTCGGGTTTGGCCGATGTACACGCGGCATCGGCATTGGCGGCACAGCTGGCCGCCGCAGGCCTGGTGGACGACCGCTTGGCACTGTTGTCGATCTCTGCCGCGTTGGCGACCAATTCGATGATGAAATGCGTCGTCGCCGTTACCCAAGGCGGCAAGGCCTATGCGCTGCGCGTCCTGCCCGGCATCACTGCGATGGTGCTGGCATTCCTGGGCGTTGTCTTTGCGCCGTGAGGTACCACGGCCTATCGACGAAACTGCTCTTCAACAACACTTTCAGCAGATGGCATGCTGATAAGCCCACGATCGTGCTTGTTGCGTCGGAAGGGCCGCGACTGATCCGGGCGTCCTGAGCTTTCGCAACTTGCAGGTCGTGTTGCGCTGCGGCGTAGGATTATCGTCGCAATTCGCTTCTCATTGTGCCTATCATCGAATGGCGGCAGTCCACGGCTGCAAGGGGAGTGATGGCAATCCGGCGGCTGGTCCATCGACGCTTTCGCCTGAAAGTCGGTCTGTTCCTGATCGTGGGCTTATTCGTTTCGTCGATAGCCATCGCGACACCTTCACCCAGCACAGACTCCATAACCCGGCACCCGCTCGAGACACGAGCATTGGTGGATCCTGAGGGCGTGCTGCGTGAACTCCCGGATCGACTGAAGCGGGCAGCGGCGGCGCGTGACAACAGAACGCTGGCGCTGCTTTGGCTGGCCCAAGCAAATGCGTGTCGGGTGATGGCGAACTGGGGGTGTCAGCGCAATGCGGGCGCGATGGTCCGCAAGGCGGCCCTGGCTGCAGGGCTGCCCGAGCTCGAGGTGCGAGGGTTGATTGCCGAAAGCCGTGGTGCCATCGCGATGCAGGACTTCGCCCGAAGTGAGCACATGCTCGGAGAGGCAGAACGAATTCTGGCGCTGAATGCGAATCCGGAACTGACCGCCGATGTTCTGCTTGCCTATTCCTCACTCAGCCACACTCTGGGAAAGCACGCTGTGGCTGCGGAATTTGCGCAGCGCGGCCTGGCTGCGCTTCGCGACCGGCCAGCCCCGGTCATTCGTGTTCGCTTGCTGCGCAATCGCGCAAACGCGCTGGCCCAATTGGGTGAAACGGCACAAGCCGAAGAAATGGTAAGGGCGGCGTTGGTGCTGGTGCAGCAGTTGCGCGACCCCAAGTTGAGTGCGGAATTGCACCTGGAAGACGCGCGGATCGCTCGATTGATAGGGAATGTGGCGCGGCAGACGGAAGACGGCAATCGGATCGTCGCGCTGGCGAGTCAATTGGGCAACTCTCAGCTGTTTGGCCTCGGACACGAAGTGCTTGGATTGGCGGCCGTAGCCGCCAAGGATTGGAAGACGGCTGAATTGGAACTGCGCCTTGCCCACGCGTCGTTCCGTGAACTGAAACTCCGCCGCGACGAGCGACGGGTCCTGCGTGCCCTGGTACAAAATCTGCTGGAACACCGGCCAACCACGCCCGACCTCGGCCGATTGACCGGCGAGCTGATCAACCTGGAATCCGCGCTTGATGCCGAAGACCATTCCCTGGCTGGTGATGATTTCGATGCCAGGCTCAAATACGTGCGACAACAACTCGACGTCCAGCAAATGGCGTCGGCCGCTGCTTTGGCGGCAGCACGCCAATCCCAGTTGGCGGGGCAGGAGAAACGCTCCCGAATCATCGCCGCGCTCAGCTTTGGATTACTGCTGGTATTGGCGGGGTTCGTTGTCGTGCAGCGGCGCTTCAACAGCCGCCTTCGCCAGGTCATCGCGCAGTCGCGCGATAGTGAGGCGCGCTACCGGATGCTTGCGGAGAATTCGCGCGACATGGTCGTCAGCATGCGCCTGGACGGCAGCAGGTCTTATGTTTCACCCGCGTCAAAGGACTTGCTGGGGCTGGAGCCCGAGGAGTTGGCAGAGCCTCGGTGGGACCTTCTTCATCCTGACGACAGAGACAGGGCTGCGGCCGTGGTCCGGAGCCTTGGACAGAAGGGTGGCTCCGCGACGGTCTCCTATCGGGTCCGGCATCGCGACGGATTCTACGTGTGGATGGAGGCAGCTGCGCGGCTGGTTCCGGCCACGGACGAAGGGGCTGCCCCGGAGATCGTCTATTCCAGCCGGGATATCTCCGCGCGCGTCCTCGCCGAGCAGGCCCACGCCGCAAGCGAAGCGAGGATGCGCGCGATCACCGACAGTATCCCGGCCCTGATCGCCCACATTGATAACGACCAGCGCTATTTGTTCGCCAACGCATTCATCGGCCAGATTTTCGGCGTCGATCCCCAGGCGATGGTCGGCAAGACCATGCGCGAAGTTCGAGGGGAGGCCATATACGCCGAAATCCGGGAACATGTCGAAGCGGCGTTGCGTGGTGAACTGGTGAGCTTCGAGGGCCAGGGGGTGGCTGCCGGGAAGACATACCACTACCAGTCAAACTACGTTCCCGATCGTAATTCAGCAGGCGACGTGCAAGGCTTTTTTGCCCTCACTTTTGACATCACCGCACTCAAGGTCGCCGAGGCCGAGCTCGATCGTGTGTCACGGCTCGACAGTCTTAGCGGATTGGCGAATCGTCGCGACTTCGAGGAGCGGCTGGGAGCCGCCCTCGCACGCGGTCGCCGTCTGCATCAGGAAATCGGTCTGTTGTTTCTCGACATAGATCGTTTCAAAGTGATCAATGACAAATACGGCCATGCCGCTGGTGATGCGGTAATCACGGAGTTTGCCGAACGGGTGAAGGCCTGCGTTCGCGAGGATGACGTGGTTGCCCGGCTGGGCGGAGACGAATTCATCGTGCTGCTCGAGAACCCGGGTCTTGAGAGCGTTGAGCGAGTAGCTGAAAAGTTGCTGGACGCGATGCGTGCCCCGATGCGAATCGCAGACCAGGAGTTGCAGGTCAGCACCAGCATCGGTATTGCCCACGGCCCGTGCACCGAGTCCGCCACGCAGTGGATGGCGCGCGCCGACCAGGCACTCTACCTGGCCAAATCCGATGGGCGCGGCTGCTACCGTAGTCTGGACGTGCGGGATTCATGAGTCCGAGCGACTGGCGGGCGCGGGCCAGGTGGACGATCGATTGGCGCTGCTGTTGGCGTTTCTTGGGGCTGTGTTCTTCGGATGACCAACCGGCTAGAGCAAGGCGTCGTCGATCTGCTGCCAGTTACGGTCCCGCACCATCACGAAGCGGCATTTACCCTCACTAAGCTCCGCCCATAGTCCGCCGATCTGGCGGTCGTCCTCGGCGTCGGTCCAGCCCTGCGCACCCTTGTATTCGACGACGAGGATTTTTCCTTCAGGCAAGACGCATACGAAATCTGGCCAGAATCGGCCCGTGGCCTTCTGCAGGAAGAACGCGCAGCCAGGCTTGTTGACGAGGTTTCGGACCCAGAATTTAATGCGCCCTTGTTGCGCCAGCATATCGAGGTGAACAGCGCAGTCGAACTCTTCCTTGCTGTCGAAGTCGCCCATGCGGCCGTAAAAATGTTTGCGGAAGTCCCAAGTGCCGTAAGTCTTGCCGTCGTAGTCGCGACTGGGCGCATAAGCCTGCGGATGGAACTCGAAAGCAAATGCAGCGCTGGTCTGCACGCGTTCCGCGCGACCCTCGCCGAATAGGGTCTGCTGGAAGGCTTGGCTGACTGCCTGGCGGCGCAGGCTGCGGATGGCTTCTTGCAGCAGGCCACGCAGACTGAACTTGAGTTGGTTGGCGCGAGCGAGATTGAATCCCTCGCGTCCCAGCAGCGCGCGCAGCCAATTCGACACGAAGGCCTGCTTGCTGGCGTGGGTAACGGAAGGCTCGGGCAAGTTGCGACACAGCCAAGCGGCCAATCGCGTTTCGTCCCAGTGCTCTGGTTGGTAACTCAATCCGAGGTCGCGCTGCAGGCCCGGTATGAAGCTGACCTTCACCTTGCCATCGTCTCCAACATCGATTTCGCCGCCTTCAGCGACCTTCGAAGCTGCGCCCAGTGCGGAGACATCAGCCTGTGTCGGCGCGGCCGCATAGCCGGAGAGTTCCCACGGGTAGTCCAGGGCTTCCGGGTCGTCGAACAGCTGCAGCTCGCCCTGGCGGCGCAGGGTAAGCTGCGGCACCTGCAAGCGTTCGCCCAATTCAGCTGGCGTCTGGAAGAACTCGATGGCCTCGGTGCGGCTGGCGTTCGCGGCCTGTGCGATGGCGGCGCGCGCCGCAACATCCGTGACCGACTGTTGAACCTCATCTTCTTCGCTCTCGGTCAGGGGAGCGGTGATCGTAAGGGTCTTGCTGGCCTTGTCCCACTCCAGCTTCCGCCTGACCGAGTCCGACACGTCCTTCCAATCCGGTTTTTTCGGCAACACCACGGCAACCGGACTGAATACCAGCTTGCCGCGCCTGCCAAAATCGAGATTGTCCTGGTCCGCCCGTTGCGCCGCCACGAACTGGCTCACTTCTTTCCGCTCGAATCCGGCGCCACGTACCAGGCCATCCCTCAACTCGTTCGCAACGCGGGCGAAGTCATTCGAACGGACGAAAGCGTAGGACTGGTTCAGTGCTGCGGCGTCTCGCGGGCTCGCATTCGGTTGCCTTAATACCCGACCCAACAACTGCTCCACCGCCGAGCCAGACTGAAGATTTGCCAAGCCCACCAGAACATAGGCGAACGGACAATCCCAGCCTTCCGCCAACGCCTTTTGAGTCAGGACAAACTTGACCGGACAAGCCGGATCGGCGATCCCCAGCCGGTACTTCTTGTCCAGCACCTCAAGGCCCCGCTCCTCGCCGGTAGCAATGATGATTTCGTCCGCCGGAATCCGATGGTTGTCGATCAGTTCCATGCGCACGCGATCGACATCCAGAGTCTCCACGCCCTGCCGCCGCGGCTCGGCCTGCACCAGTACAATGGGCCGAAGGTAGGGCTCGCCGCGCCGATGCTCCTCGTCGGCGAGATTGTGCAGTTCGCTGCGCCGGGCAATCGCGTCGCCCAGGCAGACCTGCCAGTCCGGTTCGGCCTCCAGCATCACGGGTAGCTTGATCATGTGCTCGAGCTTCAGCTCGGTCGCGCCGACGCTGTGAAGCACATTGCTGGGCACGTCTTCCAGATCGGGCGTGGCCGTCAGTTCCATCACGCCGCTTGGGCTGAAACGTTCAAAAGTGGCGAAGCGAATAGGGGTGCGCGCATTGTGAGCCTCGTCCACCACCAGGAAAGGGCGACGCAAGCGCAGGACGTTTGCCAGTGAACAGGGCACCGTTCCGTCTTCATTCTTCAGCAACGCATCGCGCTGTGCGGCGGAAATATTCTCGAAGTGCTGCATCAGTGCGCCGCTGGATTCGTAGACCTTGAGGCCAAGCATGTTGTCGCGGCTGAAGGCCTGCACGGTTGAGACAATCACTACCGTTGAGGTGTCCAGCGTGGCGCGGGTAATGGATTTGGCTTCGTCCAGGTCCATGACTGTGACGGCACCCGCCTCGCGCAGGGCGACATGATACGGATGGTCAAACTGGCGAAGTGCCTTCAGGGTTTGTTCGCGAATGGCATCGCTCGGAACCAGCCAAAGGATGACGCTGTGCTCGCTATGCAGAAGCTGCCGGTTGACCAGCGCCACGCTGCTTGCCGCCAGAAAGGTCTTGCCGCCGCCGGTGGGTACGCGCAGGCAGAAATACGGCATGTCCGTGGCAAAGCCCGGCAAGGGATGAAAGTTCTGTCCCCGCCCCCAGAGTTCCCTGGTTGCCTGGTAGAAAGCCGAGTCGGCATCACCGGTGGCATGGCAAAGGACGAAGTACTTCTCCACGGAAGCCAGCACGCGCTGCTGGTAGTCCTTGGGGGAAAAGGCACTCACGCTGGTACGTCCAAAGCGTACGGCGTTTGCCGGAATACAATGCCATCGCGCTGCAGGCGTGGCGCACCGAGGCGGCAGGCTGCTGCGTAGATGACACGAGGGCCCGTGTGTTTGGGTAGGACGTCCAGCACCGCGGCGGTCAATACGTTACCGCCATCCGCGGACTTGTCGCCGAGGATGCCGTTGTAGAGCAGGTAAATTGCGCGGTTCTGGTCAACGCCAAGTAGCGGTGAGTTGCTCTCGCCCCGATAGCCAATTCCGGTTTCGGAAAACCAGACGAACTCGGCCAGCTGTGGGAACCGAACATCCTCACGAATTTGACCATCTGCGGTGAACAGCGGTTCTGCGCTCAATCTATAAAACTGGAATCCGCCGCCGAGGCCGGGTACCTGCTCCCCTTTGGCCCTTTCGTACCCCAGCGTGGCGCGTCGCAGCCGTTCTGCAGTTATCCGCTCAGCAATGCTGGCCTTCATCTCAGCAAGGATGAAACGTCGCTTGCCGCCATCGGCGGCATTGAGCTTGAGGACGGCGTGACCGGTGGTGCCGGAGCCAGCGAATGAGTCAAGAACGATATCGTTCCCGCCTGTTGTGAAACTCAATAACTCTTCAATCAGTTCCGTAGGCTTGGGGAAGTCAAATGGACGATTGTTTCCAGGAAACATTTCCTTGATTTCGTTGGTTCCGGTGCGGCCATCCAACTCAAACAAGCTCGACAGCTTGGACCGATAGTCCTTGGCGTATACCTTCAGCTCGACAAGTTTTGTGTCGTCTTTTCCAAAAATTATTCGCTTCTCGTCCAGCAGTCTCTGCATCGTGTCCGGCGGGAATCGATAGCCCATGAGCGGCTCTACGCAAGGCTTTCCGGTCACCGGATGAATCACGTCGTAGCGGTATCCTTCCTTGCCCGGGTTGTGAACGCTCTGGCTTCCCGTGTAAACGCCACCTTCGTCAATGAGCTTGTATCGGTCGAACGGCCAAAGCTCCTCTTTGTGTGCTCGAAACCATTTCGAGTATTCGAGTTGCCGAATGGCCGGATCAGGATGGTCACGAGTGAACTGGTCCTCGATTTCCAGCAGTCTCGATTTCACCGCCAAACTGGTGGATTTCCATGCCTTTGGGAGATTGTCCTTCTTGCGCGCGTAACACAGGAGGTACTCGTGCTCGACGGCGATGTTGGTCGGATTGTTGTCAGTAACGTTTTTCCAGATGATGGTCCCGATGCGATTCGGAATCCCGAAGATTTCATCGAGCAGAAGACGCAGGCTTGCATATTCGTTTTCGTCGATGCTGACGAAGATGACGCCGTCGTCGCGAAGGAATTTCTTGAGCAGTACCAAGCGTGGATAGATCATGCACAACCACTTGTCGTGCCGTGAGAGGTCTTCCGCCTCAGCGCCCACGACTTTCCCAAGCCATGCCGAGATCTCCGGGCTGTTGACGTTGTCGCTGTAGACCCAGCCTGACCGGCTGCCGGTCTCATCTCTGTCGTCCACGCCAGTGTTGTAGGGCGGATCGATGTAGATGCACTTCACCCGTCCGGCGAACCGGGGCAGGAGCGCCTTGAGTGCGTGCAGGTTGTCACCATGGATGATGAGATTGTCACTCACCGCAGCCGCTGTCGCGGGATCGGCCGGGCAGGAGAGCTCTGGCACCGGCTCTAGCAGGCGGTACGGCACGTCCTGATGGTGCTTCACCACTGCGGCCTTGCCGATCCAGTTCAGGACAGGCATTTAGCGCCGCCCTGTTCACGGTCTGGTCCGGCCAGCCCCTCGAGGATGCGCTCCGCCTGCTTGCGGCCATTGGCCACAATTTCAGGCAGCTGCTCCAGGAGGGATTTCGGCATTAAAGCGCTTAGGAAGTCGGCGACAATCCTTCATGAAAGCAAAACTTGAACCAATATGAAAGCGCAACGTGAACTCAGGCCCGTGGGGCTGGTCAAGCTTTGGCCTCATGAGCAACGAGAAAGCCGAGTTTTCCAAGCGCCTGCTGGCGGCCCTGAAGGCCAAGGGGTGGGGGGTTCGGCCCGTGGAGTTGGAGAAGCGATTCAATTCCTCGTATTCCGGTCCGTCAGTGAGCTTCCAGACGGTCTCCGCGTGGCTGGGCGGCCGCTCGATTCCTCGACAGGAGCGACTGCGGGCGCTCGCGGATTTGGTCGACATGGAGCCGCAAACTTTGCTCTATGGCACCAAGGGAAGCCTCGGTATCCGTGAGCATCCGCTGGACTGGCCTGGCGCTATCAGTGATTCCGACCGGGCTGCCATCCTGGCGTTGTTGGGACTGCCGCCCGCGACGCGGAAATTGGCGCGCGAACTGATCCTGGCCCTGCGCGAGGTACCGCAGCTTAAATCGCGGTAGACATTCAGGTATGAAACCGGGCTGGGAAGTGTGAGATCGGGCCCTTGCTTCGCGTAAACAAATTGTTTACGATATTGGCGTGATCCTGTCGTTCGCCAGTACGGAAACCGAGCGCCTGTTCACTAGCGGCAAGTCGCGGCGTCTTCCTGCCGATATCCTGCGTCGAGCCGTCATGCGCCCGACCCAGCTGAATGCAGTGACTGTGCTGGACGACCTGCGACAGCCACCTTCGAATCGCCTTGAGGCGCTGAGCGGGGATCGGGCAGGGCAATGGAGCATGCGGATCAACGATCAATGGCGCGTCTGTTTCCGCTTCGAGCATGGTGATGCTTCCGACGTCGAAATCGTTGACTACCACTGAGGAAGCAGAGAGATGAAAAAGCAAGCCAAGCTGATCGATGGCCTTCCGCCGATCCACCCCGGCGAGTTCCTGCGCGAGATTCTGGAGGCGCTGTCCATGTCGCAGGCGGCATTCGCAAGCGCCCTGGATGTGTCGCCGATGCGGGTGTCGCACCTGTTGCGCGGCGAGCGTCCGGTGACGGCCGAACTGGCCTTGCGACTGGGTCGCGCGTTGGGGCAGACGCCACAGTTTTGGTTGAACCTGCAGACTAGCTACGATCTGAAGATGGCTGCCTTGAGCTTGAAGGATAGCTTGAGAAATGTCCGGGCGCTCAAGGTCGCCTGAAAAACAAAAGGCCCCGCGAGGGGCCTTTTGTTTTTCCAGACCAGCAAGCCGGGCTTACTTGATCTTGGCTTCCTTGTACGCGACGTGCTTGCGCACGACGGGATCGTACTTCAGGAATTCGAACTTGTTCGGCGTGGTCTTCTTGTTCTTGTCGGTCGTGTAGAAGTGACCGGTACCGGCCGTGGAGATCAGGCGGATCTTGTCGCGCTTGGATGACATGTCAGTTCTCCTTAGACCTTGTCGCCGCGGTGGCGGATTTCTGCGAGCACCACGTCGATACCCACCTTGTCGATGGTACGCAGGCCATGGGACGAAACGCGCAACTTGACCCAGCGGTTTTCGCTGGCGACCCAGAAGCGACGCTCGTGGATGTTGGGGTGGAACTTGCGGCGGGTGGCATTGTTGGCGTGCGAGACGTTGTTACCGCTCTGCACGCTCTTGCCGGTGACCTGACAAATGCGGCTCATGACGTACCTCGATTATCGGTGGCTTCGCCCATGGCCCGGGCGAAATCGGCCTCGCAGCGACGGCCTTGGGGCCTGAGAAACATGCAGCGAGCCGACGAGTATCCCTCAAAACTCCTTCATTTTCAATCTTCTGGAAGTTGCGCGTTGCGAGGCTGAACGTCACCGCGGGTGGGGTCCGCCCTGGTCGACTCGGCGTAGCCGCTCCTGCGGACTCTGAGTCGACCAGTCGGCCATCCATGGCCGACCTCCTGTGCGAACCCCACCCGCGGTCACGTCCAGCCTCGCTCACGACTTCCGCACGAAGTGGAAGGTCAGGAGCCAGGGGAAGCTTGGGGGGGAAGCTAGACGCTCGCCTTGTCGCTCGCTGTATCGCCGCTTTGGCAACGCTTTTGCCCTACCCAACCCCAAAGTCGCATCGACGCTTTCCCATAAAGAAGGGCCTGATTCCCTGCGCGATGCTGGAGGGCGACGGGGAGGGGAGTCGCACAGGAGGTCGGCCATGGATGGCCGACCGGTCGACCCTGAGTCCGCATGGAGCGGCTACGCCGGGGCGACCAGGGCGGCTCCCCTTCCCGGCGACATTCAGCATCGCAACGAGGAATGCTCTGCTCTAGTGGGAAGCGCGATCGCGGTGCCAGCCGCGGTGTTTGATATCGAGGTACAGGCTGTAGACGGCGGTGAAACTGGGGAACAGGTTCTGCAGCACGCCGACCGCGTCCTGCTTGGCCGAGAAGATGAAGTAGCTGAGCGTCATCAGGCTGCCGACGATGCTCATGTACCAGAACGCGCGCGGGATGACCGGCTTGCCGTGCCGGCGCGAGGCGATGAACTGGATCAGCCAGCGGCCGCCGAACATCAGGGCGCCGGTCAGGCCGATCAGTTTCCAGGGCGTGATGTGGATGCCGAAACCGCTCATCCATACGATTTGTTCATTCATGGGCGGGCGGCCTCGCGCACCGCAGTGCGCTTGCTACGCTTGATCAGCCAGCCCACGCCACGCAGGTCGGCAAGGCCCACCCAGGCGCGCTGCAGGTTGTTGTACTTGGACACGCCGGTGGACCGCTCGCGATGGTTGACCGGCACGCTGACGCAATTCCACCCGGCGCGCTTGAACAGGGCCGGCAGGTAGCGGTGCATGTGGTCGAAGTAGGGCAAGTCGAGGAAGGCGTCGCGCTCGAATAGCTTGATGCCGCAGCCGGTGTCCGGGGTTTCGTCGCGCAGCAGGCGCGAGCGGATGGCGTTGGCGAATTTCGAGGCCCAGCGCTTGCTGCCGGTGTCGCGGCGGTTCACGCGCCAGCCGGCAAAGAGTTTCAGCGACGCATCCGAGGTCGCGCGCACGTCGAGCAATTTCGGAATGTCGGCAGGATCGTTCTGGCCGTCGCCGTCGAGCGTGGCGATCCAGGCGCCGCGTGCGGCCTTGACGCCGGTGCGGATGGCGGTGCTCTGGCCGCTTTGGGTCAGGTGGCCGAGCACGCGCAGTTCCGGCGTCGTCTGCATCAACTGCTGCAGCATCGCGAAGCTGTCGTCCTTTGAACTATCGTCGACATAGACGATTTCAAAAGGGACGCGACCGCGCAGTGCGGCGACGATTTCAGCAACCAGCGGACCGACGTTGTCGCGTTCGTTGAACACAGGCACGACCACTGACAGTTCGGGTGTTTCCGTGGCCGTCATGCGGTGACCTGGCGTTGGCTGGAGATGACCATCGATGCCCGTCCTTATTCGGCGCGACCGCGGATTTTTTCCAGGATGCCTTCCAGCGCATCCAGGCCGTGGTACTGGATGACCAGCTTGCCGCGTCCGCCACGGCCGTGCTGCACGTCCACTTTGGCATTCAGGCGCTCGGAAAGTTCACGCTCCAGCGCCACGATGTCGGCGTCGGCCTTCTTCACCGGCTTGGCGTCCTTGCGCGCGGGCAGCTTGCCCTGCGCCAGTTGCTGGGCGCGACGTTCGACTTCGCGCACCGACAAGCCTTGTTCGGCGGCTTCCTTCGCCAACGAAATCGCAGCAGGCGCCGCCAGCGTGAGCAAGGCGCGCGCGTGGCCCATCTCCAATTGGCGGGCTTCAAGCAGGGCGCGGATTTCTGCCGGCAGTTCGAGCAGGCGCAGCAGGTTGGACACCGCGGCACGCGAACGGCCGACGGCTTCGGCGGCATTCTGGTGGGTCAGCGAAAATTCGTCGATCAGGCGGCTGAGTGCGACCGCTTCCTCCAGCGGATTGAGGTCTTCGCGCTGGATGTTTTCGATCAGCGCCATGGCAATGACGGAACGATCGTCCACGTCGCGAAGCACCACGGGCACTTCGGCCAGGCCGGCCTGCTTGGCCGCGCGCCAACGGCGTTCGCCGGCGATGATCTCGTATTTGTTGCGGCCGACTTCGCGCGCGACGATCGGCTGGATCACGCCCTGCGCCTTGATCGACTCGGCCAGCTCGGTCAGGCGGGCGGGGTCCATGCCGGTACGCGGCTGGTACTTGCCGACGTGCAGCAGGTCGATGGCGATCCGGCGCAGGCCTTCACCGGCCAGTTCCGCCTCGGTGGCCTGGGTCGGGCTCGGGCTGCGGTTGCCGCCGCCGAGCAGGGCTTCCAGACCGCGGCCGAGGCCGGTTTTCTTGGTCGCCATCAGGCGGTTTCCTTCTTCGTGTCTTTCTTGTTGTCTTTCGTGTTGTCCTTTTCCCGCCGGACGATTTCGCCGGCCAGGCCCAGGTAGGCGATGCCGCCGCGGGACGCCTTGTCATAGCCCACGATGCTCTGGCCATGGCTGGGTGCCTCGGCCAGGCGCACGTTGCGCGGAATGATCGAGCGGAAAACGATGTCGCCGAAATGCCGCGTCAGCTCCCCGGACACGGCGTTGGCCAGGTTGTTGCGCACGTCGAACATGGTGCGCACGACGCCGAAGATTTCCAGCTGCGGATTGAGCTTTTGCTTCAGTGCGTCGATGGTGTTGATCAGCGAGCTGAGGCCTTCGAGCGCGTAGTACTCGCACTGCATCGGCACCAGCACGCCGTCGGCTGCGGCCAGCGCATTCAATGTCAGCAGCGACAGCGAGGGTGGGCAGTCGATCAGCACGTAGTGGTAACGATCGCCCAGCGTGGCGAGCGCGGTCTTCAGGCGGGTGTCGCGCGCGGGCTGGTCCATCAACTGGAATTCGGCGGCGGTCAGGTCGATGTTGCCGGGCAGCAGGTCGTAGCCTTCGGCGGTTGTCACGATGGCATCGGTAGCGCTGCATTCGCCGAGCAATACTTCGGTGATGGAATTATCGAGTTCGCGCTTGTCCACGCCGGAACCCATGGTCGCGTTGCCCTGCGGGTCGATGTCCACCAGCAAGACCTTGCGAGCCGATTGCGCGAGTGCCGCTGCCAGGTTGACCGCGGTGGTCGTCTTGCCGACGCCACCCTTCTGATTGGCGATTGCGATGATGCGGGTCATGCATTCAATCCTTTGGGTTGGCAATTATGCCGGTTCGGTCGGGCTACGCGTTATTTCCACCAGGTGGCGTTCGCCGACGAGCCCGGGCACATGCAAGGGATGCACGGCGGCCACGGCCCATCCGGCGGGGAGTCCAGCGATTTCGTCGCTGGTGGGAAGACCTTTCATCGCCAGCAGGCGACCCTTCGGCGCGAGCAGGTGGCCGCCGACGGCAATGATGCCGGCCAGGCGATCGAGCGCCCGGGCGGTGACGATGTCGAAGGCGCCCGGCTCGGCCACGGCTTCGGCTCTCGATTCGAGAACGCGTGCATTCGACAGGCCCAGGCTGCGCACGGCTTCGCGCAGGAAGCGCGCCTTCTTGCCGTTGCTTTCCACCAGGCTGACCTGCAGCGAGGGGCGCGCGATGGCCAGTGGAATGCCGGGCAGGCCCGGTCCGGTGCCGAGGTCGGCCAGGCGACCACCGTCCACGAAGCGAGCCATGGCCAGTGAATCGAGCAGGTGCTTGACCAGCATTTCCCGCGGGTCGCGAATGGCGGTCAGGTTGTAAGTCTTGTTCCAGCGATCGAGCAACGCGAGGTAATCAAGCAGCCGAGGCGCAAGCGACGGATCGAGGTCGAGTTGGACGAGGCCGGTTTCGAGTTCAGGAGTGAGGTGGGCGAGCGGATTCATCCGCCCATTGTCCACTGTCGGGCGAGCCGACGCGCGACCGGCCGGCGCGCGGCTAGCCGACGTGCAGCGAGCAGCGGATGACGCGCAGGCCCATGCCAACGACCCGACGATTGAGCTCGGTCTTGAACTGGTCGGGAGATTGCCCGGTTTCGGCCATGGCCTCGCGCGCCTGGCAGGCGACCCAGTCGTCCACGCGGTCGAGGGTTTCGCCGGCCTTTTCGGGTTCCACGATCTGGTAGTAGAACTCGGCCTGGCGGCTGCTGTCGGCGCCGCTGACGTGCAGATGATGATTGATGAGGTCGACTTCCAGGCCGGCGCGGTCGATGCCCGGGGCAACCCAGTGCCAGCCGGGGGCCAGCGTGCGGCGATAGCGGCCAAAGCGTCGGATTGTCATCACCCGTTGCGCGGGAACCCGGCGCAGCCCGAGCGCGACGATGGCGAGCGGCAGGGCCGCGGCAATGAGCAGAAAGTCGTTCATAATTCTTGTCGAAACAACTCGTTACAGATCATTTATCACCCTTGTCCTTATTAACGTGAGTGCCGCCACATTTCGGACAGGAAAGTTAAAAAAAAGTTGCAAAAGGGTGAGACGGGTCACTCGCGGCTATGCTGAACGTCCCTTCCCGTAACGGATTTCCGATGACTGACGTGCTGCTGACCGGCGCTGCCGGCTTCCTGGGCCGACATGTCGCCCGCGAATTGCTGGCCACCGGTGCCCGGGTCCGGGCCTTGTCGCGCCGGGAGGAAACCGACCGCGTGCTGGCGGCGCTGGGCGCCAGTCCCGTGCGCGGCGACGTGACCGATCCCGAATCCCTGCGTCGGGCCATGGCTGGCGTGAATTGCGTGTTCCATACCGCGGCCGACACCAACACCTGGCGACCCAACAACGATGCACAGACGCGGACCAATGTCGGCGGCGCGCAGAATCTCGTGGCGGCCGCGCGCGAGGCGGGCGTGTCGGGATTCGTCCACACCTCCAGCGTGTCGGCCTATTCGCATCTGGTGCACGGCACGCTGCGCGAAGACGTGCCGCAGCGCGGCGGCGACAGCTGGATCAATTACGAGCGCACCAAGTTCCTCGCCGAAAAAGCCGTGCGCGAATCGGGACTGCCTTTCATCATTTCGCAGCCGGCGCACATCCTGGGCCCCGGCGATACGCGCAACTGGTCGCGACTGATCCGACTCGTGGACCAGGGCAAGCTGCCCGGCGTGCCGCCTGGCGTGGGCGCGTTTGCCGACGTGCGTGAAATCGCCAAGGCGCAGGTGCGCGCATGGCAGTTGCAGCGCTACGGCGAGTCCTACCTGATGGGTGGCGAGCAGGCGACGTTTCTGGAGCTGATCACGCGGGTCGGCATGATGCTGGGCAAGAAGACGCCGCGTCGCGCGACGCCGGCCTTCGCGCTGCGCGCTTACGCAAATCTTCTGTACGGCGTGTCCCTGCTGACGCGGCGAATGCCGGAGATCACGCCCGAGGGCGCGGTGTTCACCTGCAAGGAGCTGTGGGTGGATTCGTCCAAGGCGATCGCGGAGCTGGGCTATCGGCAGACGCCACTGGACAGCCTGTTGTCGGACACGATTGCCTGGATGCGCGAAGAAAAGATGATCGGCTGAACGCGCGCAGGACGCACGGCATGGTGCTGCGCTTCAGGGCGGCACGCCGAGTATCGGCTGGCGTTCCATGACCTCGAGCATCGAACAGGGGTGCGCAAACAGGTAGCCCTGTCCCAGCGTGAGGCCGAGCAGCCGCAGCTGCTGGCGTTGCTCTTCGGTCTCGATGCCTTCGGCTACCACTTCCAGGCCCAGCGAGTCGGCCATCAGGCGAATCGCGCGGACAATGGCGGTGCTGCCGCCGCTTTCGCCCAGCTGCAATGCAGACACGAAGCTGCGGTCGATCTTCAGGCCCTGCAGTGGAAACCGGTGCAGGTAGGACAGCGATGAAAATCCGGTGCCGAAATCATCCAGCAGGGTCTGCACGCCGGCGGTGCGCAACTGGGTGAGGCACAACAACACCTGGTCGGGGTTTTCCAGCAGCGCACCTTCGGTCACTTCGAGGCGTAGCTGGCTCGGCCGGACTTCATGGCTGGCGAGCAAGGCGAGCAGGCGCTCGCTGAAGGCATGCGCGCGCAAGTGGCGCGGCGACACATTGATGCTGACATAGGCGCCACGCGCGCCTAGCGCGCTGATGTCGCAGCACACGTGGTCGTAGATCTGCCAGTCGATCTGCGACAGCGTACCGGTTTCTTCAGCGGTCTCCAGGAACAGCGCGGGCTCGACGCAGCCGCGCTCGGGATTGAGCCAACGCATCAGCGCCTCATAGCCGACCACTTCGCCATCCGACAGGCGAACGATCGGCTGGTAGTAGGGTTCGAACTCGGCGCGCTGCACGGCGCGGCGCAAATCGCCTTCCAGCTCCAGCTGGCGCAGCGCGTCCTCGTGAAGGCCTTCGTCGAACAGGGCGAAGCGCTGGCGGCCTGCGGCCTTGGCTCGATACATCGCCACGTCCGCGTCGCGCAGCAGTTCTTCCGGATTGCGGTAGCGCTCGTGCGAGAAGGCGATGCCGATGCTGGCCGAGGTGTAGAGCTCCTTGCCGGCGATGCGCATGGATTCCGACAACCGGCTGATGACGCGCTCGGCCACCAGCACGGCCTCGGCGGGTTCGTGCACGTGGTCGAGCACGATCGCGAATTCGTCGCCGCCCAGGCGGGCGACGATGTCCGGTTCACGGATGCATTCGCCGATGCGCGCCGCGGCTTCCTTCAGCAGTTCATCGCCGACCAGGTGGCCGACCGAGTCGTTGACGATCTTGAAACGGTCGAGGTCGAGGAACAACACGGCGAATGCGCGAGTGTGGTCCTGGCGAAAACGGGCCAGCGAGCGCATCAGCGTGATCAGCAACTGGCTGCGGTTGGGCAGGCCCGTCAGCGCGTCGTGCAGCGCTTCGTGCTTGAGCTTGTCTTCCACGCTTTCGCGCACGGAAATCTGCGCGCGCAGCTCGCGGTTGGTGTCGGCCAGTTCGCTGGTGCGGTGTTCGACGCGCTGCTCGAGTTCGGAATAAGCCTGGCGCAGCGTCTCGTCGGCCTGCCGGCGTTGCAGCGCGTTGGCGATGTGGAAGGACACGAAGCTGAGCAGCTCTTCGTCGCGCGGCGTGTACAAGTGGTCGGGCGTGTAGCTTTGCACGGTGATCAGGCCACGCGCGCGATTGCCGACCATCAGAGGCACGCCCAACCAGCACACCGACTTGGTGCCCAGCGAAACAACCTCGCCGATCGCCTCCAGCGACTCGACGCCCGAACGGTCTATCAAGAGCGGTTGCGCGGTGCGCAACACGTATTCGCTGAGGCCGCGACCGAGCTTGCGGCGCGGATTGCGGCGGTCGCGTTCGTCGATGGAATAGGGGAAATCCAGTTCCTGGTCGCCGCCGGTCAGCAGCGCGATGTAGAAGTTGCGGGCGTCCAGCAACTCGCCGACGATTTCGTGCACCGACGCGTAGAACGCCTCCATGCTGTCGCTGGCCACCGATAGTTCGGCGATGCGGTACAAGGCGCGCTGCAGTTGTTCGCTGCGCTCGCGCTCGCGGATTTCGTTGCGTAGCTCGGCCGTGCGCGCTGCGACCCGACGCTCGAGTTCTTCTTGCGCCTCGCGACGCGACAGGGCGCTGAGGATGTGCTGCGCCACGTAGCCCAGCAGCGCCTGGTCGGCGTCGTTGTAGCGAACCGCCGGGTCGTAGCTTTGCACGACAACGGCCCCACGCACCACGCCGTCTTCCAGGATCGGAACGCCCAGCCAGTCCTCGCTGTCCGGCCCGAGGCCCTCGGCGAGCGGCGCATTCAGTACCGAGCGCAGGCTGCGCGACGGGCCGCGCACGGGTTTGCCGTGGCGCAGCAGGTGCAAGGTCAGGCTGTTGCCCATCTCCAGCGGCGAGAGTTCTTCTTCCGGATCCGGGATTTCAGGATCGTGGCTGTCGGCGAAGTACAGGAAGCGGATCGCCTGCCGGTCCGGGTCGAAACGCACGATGTAGAAATTTTCCGCGTACATCAGGCTGCCGACGATCTGGTGCAGGCCGTGCAGCACTTCGGTTGTGTTCTGGTCCGAACTGGCGATGTCGCTGATGGCAAACAGGGCGCGCTGCAGGCGCTCGGCGTTGGCGAGGCGCTCGACATCAACCTGCAGGCGCTGCGTGTACAACAGCGACTGGCAGCGAATCGACAGGCATCCGATCTGCTCTTTCCAGTCCGCATGCAATCCGTCGCCCGTAATCCGCGCCGACAACGCCACCCACAGTCCCGTGTTCTGGGCGAGCACCTGCAGCAGCTGCGTCGAGCCCGTCGCGGCATCCAGCACCTCTGTGCGGCCGCCTTGTCGGCGCGCAGCATCGAGCAGCTCAAGCTCTCGCGTGGTGGGAGGCGTGTCGTTGGACGTGTGGAAGTGGCCAGGGTCGCCGGGCGCGTGGTTCCAGATCAGGCGCACATCGCGCAGGCCCATCCGGCGCAGGTGCCCGTCGGCGATGAACGCCACCGTGGAGATGTCCTGCGCGCCCAGAAGGGCGTGCACGAACGACTCCTGCTCCTGGACGAACGGTCGGTTCTGCGGGCTAGGCATGGTCAGCTTTCAAGTAATCCCCAGGTTCAGGATATAGCTACGCAGTCCATAGCGCGCGTCCGGCCATCATTGCCCGGGTGACGGGGTGCACAGGACGTGAAAGCACCTGCCAGGAATCCCCCACTTCGACCAGACGACCCTGGTCCATCACGGCTACCCGGTCGGCCAGGGCATGGGCGGCCGACATGTCGTGGGTGATGAACAACAAGGCCAGCCCATGCTTGCGCTTGAGCCCGGAGAGCAAGCCCAGGATGTCGGCGCGGTGGCGCGCATCCAGGGCCGATACGGCCTCGTCGCAGACCAGCAGGCTGGGCCGGCGCACCAGCGCGCGGGCGATGGCGATGCGTTGCCGCTGCCCGCCGGAGAACTGATGCGGATAACGATCGGCCAGTTCCGGCGACAGGCCGACGTCGGCCAGGGCAGCCAGCACGCGCTCGCGACGGGCGTCTGGCGACAGCGATTCGTGGATGCGCAGGGGTTCGGCGACGATGTCCATTACCCGCATGCGCGGGTCGAGGGAAGCATACGGATCCTGGAAGATGACGCCCAGCCGCCCGCGCAGGCGACGCAGCGGCTCGCGACCGGCCAGCAACAGGTCTTCGCCCTCGAACTCGATCCGGCCGTGCACGCCGCGCCGGAACAGGCGCAGCAGGGCCCGGCCCAATGAACTCTTGCCGCTGCCGCTGGCGCCTACCAGGGCCAGGCACTCGCCCCGACGCAGCTGCAGGTCGATCCGATGGACTGCGTCCTGCTGGCTGCGCGGATAGCGCACCACCAGGTTCGAGACATCGAGTACGAGTTCGCCGGGCGGCATTCGTTCCGGCGCGGGCAGCCGGTCGGCGGCCAGCAACTCCCGGGTGTAGTCCTCCGCGGGCGCCGCAAAAATTCGTGCTGCCGGCCCTGATTCCACTTCGCGGCCCCGCTGCAGGATCAGCAATTGCTGCGCGTGTCGGCCAACCAGCGGCAGGTCGTGGCTGACCAGCAACAGTGCCAGCGAACGCTGGGCACGCAGCCGGTCGAGCAAGCCCAGGATCTGATCGGCCAGGCGCGGGTCAAGCGCGGAGGTCGGCTCATCGGCCAGCAGGAGTTTTGGATTTCCCGCCAACGCGAGCGCGAGCCCGACCCGTTGCCGCTGTCCGCCGGAAAGTTGGTGTGGGTAGCGCGCAAGCAGGGCCGCTGGATCAGGCAGTTCGAGTTCGTCGAACAACTGCCGCGCCTGTGCGAGCGCCGCCGTCGCATCCAGGCCGCGCAACACGCGCAGGCTTTCGGTCAATTGCGATCCGACCCGGCGCAGCGGATGCAGGCTGGCCTGCGGGTCCTGCGGCATCCAGGCAATGCCGCGGCCACGCAACGCGCGATGCGCCGGCGACAACAGCGGTATCGACTCGCCCGCGAATTCAAGGCGCCCGGTGGCTTTCAATCCCGGTGGCAACAAGCCCATCAGCGACAGCACGGTCAGGCTCTTTCCGCTGCCCGATTCGCCGATCAGTCCGAGGCATTCGCCGGCGTCGAGCTGCAAGTCGAGTGGGCCGAGCAGCGGCGAGTCGCGCCCGGGTGCATTGACTTCCAGCCCAGCGATTCGCAAGACCGGGCTCATGCCGCTTCACTGCGCACGTCGAGCCAGTCGCGCAGACTGTCGCCCAGGAACTGGAACGAGGCCAGTGTCGCGATCAGGAAGCCGGCCGGAAACAGCAAGGTCCAGGGTGCGCTGTCGAGTTCCTGGCTGCCTTCGTACAACAAGGTTCCCCAACTGGCCGACGGTTCATCCACCGACAGGCCGAGGAAGCCGAGGAAGCTTTCGACCAGGATCGCTTGCGGCAGGATCAGGCCGAGGTATACCAGCGCCAATGGCAGCAAATTCGGCAGAAGGTGCCAGCGCAGTTGCTGGCCGAAGCTCGCGCCTGCGGCCCGCGATGCGAGCACGAACGGCGCTTCGCGCAACCGGCCTGCTTCAGCGCGCATCACCCGCGCCAGGTCGATCCACACGTAACCGCCGATCGCGGCGAGCAGCAGGAACAGGGACCGGCCGAACAGGCTCAGCAGCAGGATCACGATCAGCAGGAAGGGCAGCGCCGACAGCACGTCCAGCGCGCGCACCATGGCCCGCTCTGCATTGCCGCCGGCCAGCCCGGCGATGGCGCCATAGCCCAGGCCGATGACCAGCGCGACGATACTGGCCAGCACGCCGATGCCGAGCGAAAGCCGGCCGCCGGCCAGGGTGCGCGCGAGCACGTCGCGACCGATGGCATCGGTGCCGAACCAATGGCCGGATTGCAGGGACGGCGCGGCCGACAGCCAGTCCCAGTCGGGACGATGCGGATCGAAACCCAGCAGCCAGGGGCCGACGATGCAGGCCAGCGCAAGCACGCCCAGCAATAGCAGGCAGGCGCGGGCCGCGCGCGGAAGCGGGCGAAAGAAGACCATGGCGACATCGTAGCGCGACGGCGGCGTTATCATTGGCATCAGAACAGGAGTTGACGATGGCCTTTCCGCACACCCGTCCGCGCCGCATGCGCCGCGATGATTTTTCCCGCCGCCTGATGCGAGAAAACCGCCTGGGCAGCGATGACCTGATCCTTCCGGTATTCATCCACGAACTGAAGGGCCGCGCCCCGGTTGCGTCCATGCCCGGCGTGGATCGACTGTCCATTGATGAGTTGCTGCGGGTTGCCGAGCAGGCCGTGGCCCTGCAGATTCCGGCGCTAACCCTGTTCCCGGTGACGGCCCCGGAGGCGAAGTCGCTCGACGGCGTCGCCGCATGGTCCAGCGACGGCCTTGCGCAACGGGCTATTCGCGCGCTGAAGCAGAACTTCCCCGACCTCGGCGTCATCACCGACGTGGCGCTGGACCCTTACACCACGCACGGCCAGGACGGATTGATCGACGCCAGCGGTTACGTGCTGAACGATGAAACCAACGCCGCCCTGGTGCGCCAGGCGATCTCGCATGCCGAGGCCGGCGCCGACATCGTCGCGCCCAGTGACATGATGGATGGCCGGATCGGCGCGATTCGCGCCGCGCTGGAGGCCGGCGGCCATGTGCACACGCGCATCCTGGCCTACTCGGCGAAATACGCATCCAGTTTCTACGGTCCGTTCCGCGACGCGGTCGGTTCGGCCGGCAGCCTGGGCACGGGCAACAAGTACACCTACCAGATGGACCCGGCCAATGCCGACGAGGCGCTGCGCGAAGTCGCGCTGGACCTCGAAGAGGGCGCCGACATGGTGATGATCAAGCCTGGCTTGCCTTACCTCGACATCGTGCGGCGGGTGAAGGATCGCTTTGGCGCGCCAACCTTTGTGTACCAGGTGAGCGGCGAATACGCGATGTTGAAGGCAGCCGCCGGCAATGGCTGGCTGGACGAGCGCGCCTGCGCACTGGAAGCGCTGACCTCGATCAAGCGGGCTGGTGCGGATGGCATCCTGACTTATTTCGCACTCGATGCCGCGCGCTGGATTCGCGAGTCGCACTGATTGCCGACCCACCTACAAGGAAGCAGACAATGAGTCAGCAACAATCACGTTATGCCGTCTTTGGCCATCCCGTCGCCCACTCCCTGTCGCCGCGCATCCACGCCGCCTTCGCGAAGCAGGTGGGACTGTCGCTGCGCTATGACGCCATCGACGTGGAGCCGACGGCATTGCAGTCTGCGCTGGAGTCTTTTGCCGCCGATGGCGGACGCGGCGCGAACCTGACCTTGCCGCACAAGCAGTCGGCGCTGGCCCTGTGCGCGGACTTGAGCGAGCGGGTACGCAATGCCGGCGCGGTGAACACGCTGGTGCGCCGCGAGGGTGGCTGGTTTGGCGACAACACCGATGGCATCGGCCTGGTGCGCGACCTGACCGAACGCAACGCGCTTGATTTGCGCGGCCGCCGGACCTTGCTTCTGGGCGCGGGCGGTGCTGCGCATGGTGTTGCACCGGCATTGCTCGAGGCCGGCATCAGCGACCTGTTCATCGTCAATCGCCACCCTGAAAAAGCCGATGCGCTGGCCGACACGCTCGGCCAACCGGGCCGCGTGCATTCGCGTTACTGGAACGACCTGGCGACGCTGGGCGCGTTCGATTTCATCATCAATGCGACCTCGGCGGGACGCGGACAGGAAACGATGGACCTGCCGTTCGGCATCGCCGCGGGACGCACCCTGGCGGTGGACCTGAGCTATGGCGAAGCGGCGATCGGCTTCCTGGCCTGGGCGCGCAGCGCGAATTGCGCGCAAGCAATCGATGGCCTGGGCATGCTGGTGGAACAGGCCGCCGCCAGTTTCGAGATCTGGCATGGACAACGGCCCGACACGCAGCCGGTGTATGAAGAACTTCGCGCGCTCGATGTGGTGTTGAGCACCGGCGACTGATCGCCAGAACACGCTCAGGCGCGCGGCACCGAGCCGACGCGCCCGCCCTCGCCCAAGGTTAGAGGTACTTGTCCTTCAGCCGGACATAGTGCTGCGCGGAATAGTAGAGCTGCTCGATTTCCTTATCGCCGAGCTTGCGCACGCAACGCGCTGGATTGCCGAGCCACAATTCGCCGCTGCCGACGATCTTGCCGGGCGGAATCAGCGCGCCTGCGCCGACGAAGCCGTGCTTCCGGACGATGGCACCATCGAGGATGGTGCTGCCCATGCCAATCAGGCAGGCGTCCTCGATGACGCAGGCGTGGACGATGGCGCCATGGCCGATGGTCACGTCTTCGCCGATCACCGTGGCCAGGCCGCCGGGCGTGCCGTAGGGGCCATCGTGGGTGACGTGGATGACGGTGCCGTCCTGGATATTGCTGCGGGCGCCGATCCGGATGAAGTTCACGTCGCCGCGGATGACCGTGCCCGGCCAGACCGACACATCGTCGCCCAGTACCACGTCACCGATGACGGTGGCTGTCTGGTCGACGTAGACGCGCGCGCCCAGCATTGGCGTGATGCCCTGGAAAGTCCGGATGCCCATGGCGCATTGTAGCCTCGCAAATCACGGACTCCGCGCCGGCCCCGCGCTAGACTTCGCCAATGACCACTGCCCACACCCCGATCGACGAACTCCGCCCGGCCTTCGACCGCCTGCGCGCCGCCCATCTGAGCCACGTTCCCAGCTACGGCGAACGACTGGCCACGCTGGAACGCCTGGAGTCGGCCGTGCGCCGCTATCGCGATGAACTGGTTGCCGCCTGCAGTGCCGATTTCGGTCGCCGTGCGCCGATCGAAACCCTGATGTCGGACACCGTGGTCACCCTGGACGAGATCAAGCACGCGCGTCGCCACCTGCGCAGCTGGATGCGCCCGCAGCGGCGTTCGGTCAACCTGACCTTCAAGCCCGCCCGCGGCGAGCTGCGTTACGTGCCGCTTGGCGTGGTCGGCGTGATCGTGCCCTGGAACTACCCGTTCCAACTGGCGATCGTGCCCCTGGCCAACGCCCTGGCGGCTGGCAACCGCGTGATGATCAAGCCGTCCGAGGCCACGCCCATGGTCAGCGCCTTGCTGGCGCGGCTGGTGGCGGAGACCTTCACCGGTGACGAGGTGGTGATCGTGCAGGGCGACCACACGCTCAGCGCGGCCTTCGCCGAATTGCCCTTCGACCACTTGCTGTTCACCGGTTCGACCCAGGTCGGCAAGATGGTGATGGCCGCGGCCGCCCCCAACCTGACTCCGGTGACGCTCGAACTCGGCGGCAAGTGCCCGGCCGTGATCGCGCCGGGTTACCCGATCGAACATGCCGCCGACCGCATCGCCTTCGGCAAGTGCTTCAACGGCGGCCAGACCTGTGTTGCGCCGGACTACGTGCTGGTGCCGCGGGCCAGCCGCGATGCCTTCGTCAAGGCCTATCTGGCAAGCGTAGCGCGTCGTTACCCGACACTCGCCGATAATCCCGACTACACGGCCACGGTGAATGCCCGCCAGGCCGATCGCTTGCGTGCCTGGCTGGCCGATGCGCGCGAGCGCGGCGTGGAAGTCCTGCAACACGCGCCCCAGGACGCCAGGCAAGGCAACGGACTGGAGATCATCCCGCCGACCGTGCTGCTCGATCCGCCGGACGAGGCCCTGGTGATGCGTGAAGAAATCTTCGGGCCGCTGTTGCCGGTGCGCAGCTACGACAGCCACGACGAAGCCATCGCCTATGTGCTGGGTCGAGACAAGCCGCTGGCCTTCTATGCCTTCGACCGCGACGCCAGCCGTTGCGAGCGTACCCTCGACCGCGTCTGCGCCGGCATGGCCTGCGTGAACGACGTGGTCATCCAGTTCGGCCAGAACGAGTTTCCGATCGGCGGCGTCGGCGCCAGCGGCATGGGCCATTACCACGGCCATGCCGGTTTCCTGACCTTCAGCAAGGCCATGCCGGTGCTCTACCAGTCCCGACTGAACGGGATGAAGCTGCTCGACCCGCCGTATGGCGCGCTGGTGAACCGGATCGTGCGCTGGCTGGCTGACTGAACGATTAATCCACCCCCGCGCGGCCGTCGCCCGGCGGGCGGGAAGGGTCTAGAGTGGATCGGCACCCAACATCGGAGACCGCCATGAAGCCCCGGATAATCTT
>JANNWV010000090.1:0-2967 GCA_031408815.1 Gammaproteobacteria bacterium | reverse complement strand
GCCAGCGACGTGCAACCGGCCTGGGTATCGGACCACCTGTGCTGGACCGGCATCGATGGCATCAACAGCCATGATTTGCTCCCCCTGCCCTACACCGACGAAGCCGTTGCGCACGTGGTGTCGCGCGTGCAGCAGGTGCAGGATTTCCTGGGCCGGCCGCTGGTGCTGGAAAACCTGAGCAGCTACGTGCGCTTCAATGATTCGTCCATGCCCGAGTGGGAATTCCTGCGGCAAATCGCCCAGCGCAGCGGCTGCCGCCTGTTGCTCGACATCAACAACGTAGTGGTCAGCGCGCGCAACCACGGCTTCGATGCTGAAACATTCCTCGACGGCCTGGACGCCGATCATCTCTGGCAAATCCACCTGGCCGGCCACAGCGATTACGGCACGCATGTCATCGACACGCACGACCACGCGGTGCCTGATGTGGTGTGGGCCTTGTATCAATCGGCCATCGCGCGCTTCGGCGGCATCAGCACGATGATTGAACGCGACGACCACATTCCGCCGCTAACGGAAATGGTGGAAGAGTTGAATCGCGCACGCGAGTTGTATGCGCAAGCTTTTGGACAGCAGCAGGTCGCGGCATGACCACGCTGGCGCAACTGCAAACGGATTTCCTGCAGCACCTGCGTGGCTCGGAGGTATCGGCTGCGGCGCTGCTAGAAGGCCAACAAGGTATTCCGTCCGGCCTCGGCCTGGACATCTACACGCATGCCTATGGCGCGCGCCTGCGCGAGGCCTTGCACAGCGACCACGCGGTGCTGGCCCAATACCTGGGGGCCGAACGCTGGCAGCGGATCGCCAGTGCGTATATCGCCGCGAATCCGTCCCGGCATCGTTCGCTTCGAAATTTTGGCGACGGGCTGCCCCGCTTCCTGCGCCTGCATCACTCCACGCGCCTGCACCCGCGCGTCGCCGAACTGGCCGCCTTCGAACGCGCGTTGCTCGACAGCTTCGACGCCGCCGACGCGCCAGTCGCCACCTGGGCCGATCTGCTGGCGCTGCCGGAAACCGGTTGGCCCACGCTGTGCCTTCGCTTCCAACCCAGCCTGCGTCGGCAAGCAACGCGCACCAACTGCGTACAAATCTGGATGGCGGCCCATGCCGGCGATCCTCTGCCCAGGCACGGCATTGGACATCGATCCGATTGGGCGGTGTGGCGCGACGCCGACCTGATAACGCACTTCCGATCGCTGTCCGAGGCCGAGGCCCTGGCACTGGACCACTTCATGGCGGGCCGCGATTTTGCCAGCGGCTGCTCGGCGCTGTTGGCCTGCCTGCCCGAGGCCGACGTGCCCGCGACGGCCCTGGGTTACCTGGCCCAGTGGTGCGCGGACGGGTGGGTCGCGGCATGGACCGTTGCATGAATCACGCGGGCGTAACCTTTCGCGCCCCGGCAACGAATCCCAAGTACCCCTAACCCTGGACACCCCGATGAATGCCGCTCCGATGCCATCGCAGATGACTTCCACCCCGATGCGCAGCGGCCCCGTCGCCTGGCTCGGCAAGGCCACCGGCGCGTTGCAGCAGATTCCGCACAGCATCATCGTATTACTGGCGCGCCTGGGCATCGGCGCCACCTTCTGGCTGTCGGGCCAGACCAAGATCGAAGGCCTGGTGATCGACCCGATCGGCCTTAACTTCCAGCTCGGCATGCCGCACGTCAGCGACACCGCCATCGAATTGTTCCAGTCCGAATATGCGTTGCCGCTGCTGCCGCCGGAGTTCGCCGCGACGCTCGCCGCCACGGCCGAACACGTATTCCCCTTCCTTCTGGTGATTGGCCTCGCCTCGCGCCTGTCAGCCGTGGCGCTGCTGGGCATGACGCTTGTCATCCAGTTTTTCGTTTACCCCGATGCGTGGCCGACGCACAGCCTGTGGGCCGCCATCCTGCTTTACATCGCCGCGCGCGGGCCGGGCGTGTTTTCCATTGACCACCTGATTTCCCGCCGCCACCGGTGATGGCGATGCCACGCAACTTGGAATCGGGCGAGAAAAGTAACCCGATGGCGCGCATCATTCCCTTTCCGGAATCCAAAGCGCCTTCCATGTCGGCCAATCCGTCCCTTGCCCATGCCAGCGATGCCAGCGAGCCCGATGACGGCGTGCGCTGGGGCCAGTGGATGGCCTTTGCGCAGGCCGGCGACAAGACCGCCTACCACCGGTTGTTGAAAGACATCGTGCCCTACCTTCGATCGCTGTCGCGCCGGCTGGTCGGCAACGAAAGCGATGTGGAAGACGCAGTGCAGGAAATATTGATAGTGGTACACGACATCCGCCACACCTACGAACCGCAGCGTCCGTTCAAGCCCTGGTTGAAGACCATCGCTACCCGCCGCTGCATTGACCTGCTGCGCAAGCGCACCCGTCGCCTGCAACACGAGCTGGCGCAGGAAACCGACTGGTCGCATCTGGAAGGCAACGATGCCACGCCCGAACAGGCGCTGGACCGTGGCCAGCAGGACCATGCGTTGGGCGAGGCGGTCGACCGCCTGCCCGTGCGACAACGCGAAGCCATCCGGCTGCTGCGCATCAGCGAATTGTCGCTGTGCGAAGCTGCCGCCCAGAGCGACCAGAGCATCGGTTCGCTGAAAGTTGCCTGCCACCGGGCCCTGAAATCATTGAAGCGCGCGTTGGAAGGAAAGGATTTGAGCCATGAATGACACCGATTCCCTGATTGACCAACTGGCGAAGCGCGCAAAGCCAGTGCGCCCCCTCGCATCGCCGCTGCTGCGCACGTTGGCGTGGGCGCTCGCCGCTGCCGCGCTGGTGGCATTGGTCGCCGCCAGCATGGGCATGCACCCGGGCCTGTCCACGCAGATGGCGCAGACGCCGAAGCTGGCCGAGTGGATCGCCAGCGTGTTGACCGGTCTGTTGGCCGCGTACGCCGTCTTCCAGATCAGCGTGCCGGGTCGTTCGCCTTCGTGGGCCTGGCTGCCGGCGTTGCCGCTGGTGGTGTGGTTG
>JANNWV010000089.1:0-5962 GCA_031408815.1 Gammaproteobacteria bacterium | reverse complement strand
GCGACGACACACCGTTTGCGGTGTTGTCGCATCATGTGCGGCCGCTGTACGACTATTTCCGCCAGGCCTTTGCCCAGGTCACCAACCCGCCTATCGATCCGCTGCGCGAGCAGGTGGTGATGTCGCTGGTCACGCAGATTGGTCGCGAAGGCAATGTCTTCGAGATGACCCCCGCCAACGCTCGGCAGGTGATGCTCAATTCACCGGTAATGTCCCAGCGAAAATTGCGCCAGCTGTTGACGCTGCCGGATTTCGCCGAGGCCAACGTTCGGCTTGATCTCTTCCTGGCGCATGGCGAATCCTTGCAGGCGGGCTTGCAGCGATTGTGCGCGGAAGCAGAGGCTGCGGTGCGGGCTGGTACGGTGTTGCTGCTCTTGTCCGACCGCTACCCCGAGCCCGGCTGCCTGCCCATCCATGCCCTGCTCGCCACCGGCGCCATCCACCACCACATGGTGCACATCGGCCTGCGTTGCGACTGCAACCTGCTGATAGAAACCGGCACCGCGCGCGATGCGCACCAGATCGCCTGCCTGATCGGCGTCGGCGCCACCGCCGTCTATCCCTACCTCGCCTACCAGACCCTGTCGGCGCTGGGCCGCGGTGGCGCGCTGGAAGGCAAGCGTGGCAACGAGGCGATGGAACTCGGCCGCAGCTATCGACGCGGCCTGAAGAAGGGCCTGCTGAAGATCCTGTCGAAGATGGGCATCAGCACCATCGGCAGCTATCGCGGCGCGCAACTTTTTGAAATCGTCGGCCTGGCCGACGAAGTCGTGTCGCTGTGTTTCCCCGGCATCCCGAGTCGCATCCGGGGCGCGACCTTCGCCGACCTGCAGGAAGACGCGCGCCAACTCGCACAACGCGCGTGGCTCGATGCCGAGGGCATCGAACCCGGTGGCCGCCTGAAGTACGTGCATGGCGGCGAATACCATATGTACAACCCGGACGTGATCGCCAGTTTGCAGCGCTCGGTGCGCAGCGGCGATGCCGCCGACTACCAACTGTATGCCGACCACGTCGATGGCCGGCCCGCTTCCACGCTGCGCGATTTGTTGCGCTTGCGACCGGACTTCATTCCGATCCCCTTGGCGCAGGTGCAGCCCGCGTCGGAAATCCTGTCGCGCTTCGATTCCGCCGGCATGTCGCTGGGCGCACTGTCACCCGAAGCGCACGAAGCGCTCGCCATCGCCATGAATTCACTCGGCGCGCGCTCCAATTCCGGCGAAGGCGGCGAAGATCCCGCACGCCACAACACGGATAAGTCCTCCAAGATCAAACAGGTCGCCTCCGGCCGGTTCGGCGTCACGCCCGAATACCTGGTGCATGCGGAAGTACTGCAGATCAAGATCGCGCAAGGTGCCAAGCCTGGCGAAGGCGGCCAGTTGCCTGGCCACAAAGTCAACGAGCTCATCGCGCGGCTGCGTTACGCCAAGCCCGGCATCGGCCTGATCTCGCCGCCACCGCACCACGACATCTATTCCATCGAAGACCTGGCCCAACTCATCTACGACCTGAAGGAAGTGAATCCTTCCGCGCTGGTGTCAGTAAAGCTGGTCTCGCATGCCGGCATCGGCACCATCGCTGCCGGTGTGGTGAAGGCGTATGCGGACCTGATCACCGTGTCCGGTTACGACGGCGGCACGGGCGCGTCGCCGGTCTCGTCCATCCACCATGCCGGCACGCCGTGGGAACTCGGGCTGTCGGAGATCCAGGAAACCCTGCGCCGCAACGACCTGCGCCATCGCGTGCGCGTGCAGGTGGATGGCGGTTTGAAGACCGGGCTGGATGTCATCAAGGGCGCGATATTGGGCGCGGAAAGTTTCGGCTTCGGCACCGCGCCGATGGTGGCCCTGGGTTGCAAGTATTTGCGCATCTGCCACCTGAATAATTGTGCGACCGGCGTGGCAACGCAGGATGCGCGTTTGCGCAAGGATCATTTCACCGGCTTGCCGGACATGGCGGCGAATTTTTTCAAGTTCGTGGCGGAAGATGTGCGGCAGTGGTTGGCGAGGTTGGGCGTTAGCCGGCTTCAGGACTTGATTGGACGTACCGATCTGCTCGAATTAGCCGACGGGCAGAACGAGCGACAGCGAGGCCTCGACCTGCGCCCAATCCTGGCCGCCAGCGGCCTGCGCAGCGACGCCGCCCAATATTGCACCGAAGCACGCAACAAGCCGCGTGACCCCGGCACCCTCGCCACCCGCATGCTCGATGACATGCGCGATGCCATCGCCAACGCGACCGGTGGCGACTTCGCCTACGACATCCGCAACAGCGACCGCAGCATCGGCGCGCGCCTGTCCGGCGAAATCGCCCGCGCCCACGGCAACCTCGGCATGAGTGACGCGCCGATCAACGCGCGCTTCAGCGGCTTTGCCGGACAGAGTTTCGGCGCCTGGAATGCCGGCGGACTGAACCTGCACCTGACCGGCGACGCCAACGATTACGTGGGCAAGGGTATGGCTGGCGGTCGCATCGTGCTGCAACCGCCCGCGGCCGCGCGTTACATCGCCTGCGAAACGCCGATCATGGGCAACACCTGCCTGTACGGCGCCACCGGTGGCGAGTTGTATGCCGCGGGCCGCGCCGGCGAGCGCTTCGCCGTGCGCAATTCCGGCGCAACCGCGGTGGTGGAAGGCTGCGGCGACCATGGCTGCGAATATATGACCGGCGGCATCGTGGTGGTGCTCGGCCGCACCGGTTTGAATTTCGGCGCCGGCCTGACTGGCGGCATCGCCTACGTGCTCGACCTCGACCGCGACTTCGTCGATCGTTACAACCACGAATTGATCGACGTACTTCGCATCACGCCCGAGGGCATGGAAAACCATCGCCAGCACGTGCGCGATTTGATCCGCACCCATGTCGAGCACACCGGCAGCGTCCACGGCCAGCGCCTGCTGGAAGATTTCCGCGACGTGGCCGGCCGCTTCTGGTTGATCAAGCCCAAGGCCGCCAGCCTTGAATCGCTGGTCGACGCACTGCGTCGTGCGGCATGAAGTCCAAGCCCTTCCAGTTCCTGGATGTACCGCGGCGCATGCCGCGCGAACTGGATGTGCCGATCCGCATCCTGGGCTGGAACGAAATCTACGGCCAATACGAGGCGCCGCAGGCCGTCGAACAAGCCGCACGCTGCATCGATTGCGGTAATCCCTACTGCGAGTGGAAGTGCCCGGTCCACAACTACATTCCGAACTGGCTGGCGCTGCTGCGCGAGGGCCGCCTGTTCGAAGCCGCCGAACTCGCGCACGAAACCAATCCGCTACCCGAGATCTGCGGTCGCGTCTGTCCGCAGGACCGTTTGTGCGAAGGTGCCTGCACGCTCAACACCGGTTTCGAATCGGTCACCATTGGGTCGATCGAGAAATACATCGTCGATACCGCCTTCGCCCAAGGCTGGCGCCCGGACCTGTCGCAGGTGCGCGCCACCGGCAAGCGGGTTGCGATCATTGGCGCCGGCCCTGCCGGCCTCGCCTGCGCCGACCGCCTGGCGCGCGCCGGCATCGAGGCGCATGTCTACGATCGCCACGAACAGATCGGCGGCCTGCTCACCTTCGGCATTCCGCCCTTCAAGCTTGAGAAGGACGTGGTGGCCCTGCGCCGCAGCGTGCTCGAAGCGATGGGCGTGCAATTCCACCTCGGGGTCGAGATCGGCAGCGACATCTCGATTGAATTGCTCGAAGCCGAGCACGACGCGATTTTCCTCGGCACCGGCGCTACGCAGGCCGTGCACGGCGACCTGCCCGGTCGCGAGCTACCCGGCGTGATGCAGGCCTTGCCCTTCCTGATCGCCAATGCGCGCCGCGTGCTGGGCAGCGCCAACCCGGCCAATCCCGCCGACGCGCTACCCGACCTCAAGGGCAAGCGCGTGCTGGTGTTGGGCGGCGGCGACACCGCGATGGACTGCGTGCGGTCTTCGATACGACTTGGCGCGGCCAGCGTGACTTGCGTCTATCGCCGCAGCGAATCCGACATGCCCGGCTCGCGCCGCGAAGTGAAGAACGCCCGCGATGAAGGCGTGCAGTTCGTCTTCCATCGCCAGCCCTTGGCGCTGGAAGGCAAGAAACGCGTCAGCGGCGTGCGCGTCCAAGGCACCGGGCCGCTGGCCGGCACCGAAGCCTTCGTCGAAGGCGACGTCGTGTTGCTGGCCTTCGGTTTCCGGGCCAGTCCTGCACCGTGGTTCGAACCGCTGGGCGTGGATCTCGAGGCCAATGGCCGGGTGCGCCTGGCCAAGCCAACGCCCGGTAATGGCCAGGCAGGGCTTCCGTACCAGACATCGAATCCGAAGGTCTTCGCAGGCGGCGACAACGTGCGCGGCGCCGACCTCGTGGTAACCGCCGTGCACGACGGCCGGGACGCGGGCATGGCCATCGCCAGGTACCTGATGCCTTAAGCTGTAGGCATGAGCGAACTGCAAGACCTGTCGTCCCTGGTGCGATCCAACACCCCGTTGATCGTGATCGAAACCCCGGATGAAGCCCGCGTGGTGGACCTGTTCCGCCACGTGCTGGCCAATGTCTGGCGCGCGCTGTACCGCTGGTCCATCACCGAAGGCATGCGCCGGGTGGACATGGACCGCGAGGACCCGGCCGAAACCGCGCCCGACATGACCACCACGCTGCTGGCCATCAAGGGCCACGACCAGCGCGGCATCTACCTGCTGCTCGATGTCGTGCCCTACCTGGGCTACGCCAGCACGCAACGCATGCTGCGCGAAATACTGGAGCGCCGGGGCAGCCTGGACCACACCATCGTGTTGGTCGGCAACAAGATCGAACTGCCGCCGGAGCTCGAAGCCCTGGCCGTACGCTTCGAGCTGCAACTGCCCGACGAGAATGCGCTGCTGAAAATGGTGAAGGACGAAGCCGGCCTCTATCAGAAGGAAAACGGCGGCCGTCGCGTCGAGATCGACAAGGACGTGTTGGCGGTCATCGTGCGCAACCTGCGCGGCCTGTCGCTGACCGAAGCGCGGCGCATCGCGCGGCATTTGATTTTCGCCGACGGCGCCATCGGTCCGGCTGACGTGCCCGAACTGGCCAAGCTGAAGTTCGAGCTGCTCAACAAGAGCGGCCACCTGCATTTTGAATACGACACCGCGCGTTTTTCCGACGTGGCCGGCCTGGACCGCTTGAAGAAATGGCTCGGCCATCGCCGGGAAGTCTTTTCCAGCGGCGAATTGCCGGTCGGGCTCGACCCGCCCAAGGGCATCCTGCTGCTGGGTGTGCAGGGTTGCGGCAAGAGCCTCGCCGCCAAAGCCGTGGCCGGCGCCTTCAACGTGCCGCTGGTGCGACTGGATTTCGGCACGCTGTACAACAAGTTCCATGGCGAAACCGAAAAGAACCTGCGCGATGCGCTGGCCTCGGCCGAGCAGCTGCAGCCTTGCGTGCTATGGATAGACGAGCTGGAGAAAGGCCTGTCCGCATCCACCGGCAGCGAGGACGGCGGCGTCTCGCGCCGCGTGCTCGGTTATTTCCTGACCTGGATGGCCGAGCGCAAGTCGCGCGTCTTCCTGGTCGCCACCGCCAATGCCGTGCACGAACTGCCGCCGGAATTGCTGCGTAAAGGCCGCTTCGACGAAATCTTCTTCGTTGACCTGCCCGACGACAATGCCCGCGCTGACATCTTCCGCCTGCACCTGGAAAAACGCCGGGTGGACTGGAGCGAGTTTTCCCTCACCACGCTATCGGAAGCCAGCGCTGGATTCTCCGGCGCCGAAATCGAGCAGGCCATCGTCAGTGCGCTCTATGCCGCGCATGCGGACAAACTCATCGTCAACGAAGCGCGCCTGCTGGGCGAAATCCGCGGCACCCGCCCGCTGTCGGTGTTGATGGCCGAACAGGTGGAAGCGCTGCGCGAATGGGCGAAGTCGCGCACGGTGCCGGCTGACTGATTGAATTGGTAGCGGCCGACGCATTACGCGCCAGCCGCCGGCTCAGCGGCAGCGCAGCTGCTGGCGCAGGTTCTC
>JANNWV010000088.1:0-2421 GCA_031408815.1 Gammaproteobacteria bacterium | reverse complement strand
TCGATCCCGACGCACTGGCTGCGGGCTTGCCGCCGATGCTGCTGCAGTTGCTGGTGGAGAACGCGGTCAAGCACGGGATCGCCCGCACCCCAGGTGGCGGGCGCTTGTCGCTGCAGGCGCGCCTGCATTCGAATCGCCTTCGCCTGACGGTGGAAAATCCCGGCCGCCTCGAGGCGGACACGCGCGGCCATGGCGTGGGTCTGAGCTACCTGCGAAGTCGCCTTGCCCAAGGCCCCGGCGACGGACAGTTCAGCCTGACCCAGGTGGGCGACCGCGTACGCGCGACGCTGGATATTCCGCAATGAAGATCGTGATCGTCGATGACACGCGGCTGGCCCGGCAGGAGCTGAAGACGCTGCTTGCCAGTCACCCCGACGTCCAACTTGTCGGCGAGGCCGAAGACCTGCCTGGAGCCCGCGATGCGGTGCAGCGACTGCAGCCGGACTTGCTGCTGCTGGACATCCAGCTACCGTCTGGCACCGGCTTCGATCTGCTCGAACAACTCGATCCGCTTCCCCTGGTGGTTTTCACCACCGCCTATGACCAGTATGCCGTGCGTGCCTTCGAGTCCAATGCGCTGGACTACCTGATCAAGCCGGTGGCGCCGGCGCGGCTGGCCGAGGCGCTCGATCGCGCGCGGGTTCGCACCGGCCAGGGCCTTGCGCGCGGCGAGGAACGTAACCGCGCCCCGCTGGGCGCCGAGGACACGGTATTTGTCCGGGACGGCGAGCGTTGCTGGTTCGTGGCCTTGCGCGACATTTCGCACGCAGTCGTGGACGGCAACTACGTCAGGGTCTCGTTCCAGGGGCATCGCGCGATGCTGGCACGCAGCCTGAACTCGCTCGAGACCCGGCTGGATCCCGGCTTGTTCTTCCGCGCCAACCGCAACACCTTGGTCAACCTGCGCCACATCGCCAGCATCGACCCCTGGGTCAACGACGGCTACCAGATCAAGTTGCGCGACGGCAACGAAATCGAGGTCTCCCGACGCCAGGCACGCGAACTACGCGAGCGGCTGTCGCTCTAGCATCCTGCGGTAATTCGATCTGTCTACTTCACGACTATCAGTTAAGCGCCGCTACGCTGTCAGTCAAAATGTTACGCCTGCATCGTGCAGACCTTCGAGTAGGTCCGCCATGCCGCTATCGGTCGGCCACCCACTCCATTTCTTAAGCAGTGCGCCATCCCGAAATACGTAGAACGTCGGCATGTTCCAGGATGAGATTTGTGGCCAGTCCCGCTCGCGCCAGGCGATCTGGATCGGCTGGCTTGGCAATTGCCGGTTCCATTGCGCGACGTCCGATATCGCTTCGCTGGCCGGCGCCAGCCAGACGCCGTGATGCTGGAACAAGCGATTCAAGGCTGGATCGGCGCTGATGGCGGTGGCGGCGTCTTTTGCGAAATGGCACCCGGCTACCACGACGATGTGCAGCCCGCGACTCAGGTCCAGCGTGTTACGCGACAATAATTGACCATCAGCGCTGACTTGCAACATCGCGTTGAGCCCGGCGTCCGTGCCTCCGGCAAAGGCACGGCGTGGCGCCTTCGATACGCCGCTCTCCGGATAGTCGCGCGCAAGTTGATCGGCCAAATCGAATTGCCTAACTGAAACCAGGGAGTCGAAAAGCTCACCCACCCGATTCGGCGTTGCTCCATCGTGCTTGCGCAGCACCGCGAGCACTTGTCTGGTCTGGTCTGCCGCACTCGGCACAACATCCGTCTGCAAGACGCGAAGCATGGCCCGGAAAAGTAGTGCGAGGTCGTAGGCATCCAGTGTTTGCGCCAACTCGGCGGGCTCGCCGCTGTCGATCAGTTGCCGATAGGACGTCGCGACTTGCGCATCGCCTGGACTGGATGGGAGATCGAGCGCGGCATTGAACGCATCGAATCGCAGCTCGAAACTACTCTCGAAAGCGCGCGGCGCCCGAATAGCTGCCAGTCCCCGCAGTTGCCCGCCGTATTCGTCCAGACCGAACAGCGCCAGAACTTGAACGATTTGCGCGTGAGTCAACGTGTCTTGCAGGTCGGCCGTTCCAAAGCCCCCCACGCCGCGTGCACCGAACCGCAGCTGCGCCAGGAAACGCTTTCTTGCCCCGACCGGCATCGCATCGAGCACCGAGCCTTCGGAGGCAGACTCGGCCAGGTATCGCGCAAGGTCCTCGGCGGATCGAATCACCGTGCTGTTTGTCGGTTCGCTCGCCATGGAAGTTGCAACCAACGCGGGCGCATACCAGAGGGCTGCAATCAATGCGACAAGGCGCAAGCACTTCATCTCGGGCATCCCCTGCGCAGTTCAGCAACCGACGTCGAACGTGAAAGTCGCGCCCCGGTCCGGCTGGCCCTGCGCATGGATTTTCCCTTCGTGTAGTTCGATGATCCGCTGCACGACTGCCAGGCCGACGCCGGTGCCGGCGAAGTCGG
>JANNWV010000087.1:0-1694 GCA_031408815.1 Gammaproteobacteria bacterium | reverse complement strand
CATCGTGGAAGAAAGCGCCGACATGAAGCTCGCTATCCCGGCCATCGTGTTCGGCGCGGTCGGCACGGCCGGCCAGCGCTGCACCACCACGCGCCGCGTGTTCGTGCAGGAAAGCATCTTCGACGGCGTGCTCGAAACCCTTGTAAAAGCCTATAAGCAGGTCGAAACCAAAATCGGCGATCCGACCCAGGCCACCACGCTGATGGGTCCGCTCAACAGCCAGGCCGCGGTCCAACAGTTCCTGGGCGCCATCGGCAAGGCGAAGGACGCAGGCGGCACCGTGCGCACCGGTGGCGCGGCCATCGAGGGCAAGGGTAACTTCGTGCTGCCGACCATCATCACCGGCGTCGACAACAGCCACGAAGTCGTGCAGACGGAAACCTTCGCGCCGATCCTGTATGTCATTCCGTACAAGACCCTGGACCAGGCGCTGGATATGCAGAACGCGGTTCCGCAGGGACTTTCTTCGTCCATCTTCACCCGCGATTTGCGTTCGGCGGAAAAATTCCTGAGCGCAGCCGGCTCCGATTGCGGCATCGCCAACGTGAATATTGGTACGTCAGGCGCTGAAATAGGTGGCGCCTTCGGCGGCGAGAAGGAAACCGGCGGTGGCCGCGAATCGGGCTCCGACGCGTGGAAGGTCTACATGCGCCGCCAAACCAACACCATCAACTACTCCGATGCGCTGCCGTTGGCGCAGGGAATCAAGTTCGACCTGTAAGCATCCACGCACTACAAACGGGAGCCAGCGATGAACACGACCATCCGCACCAGCAACCTCGCCATCATCAGCCTGGTTTCGGGAATCCTGGGCTGGACGATCCTGCCCTTCATCGCGAGCATCGTTGCGATCGTCACCGGCCACATGGCTCGCGCCGAAATCAGGCGCAGTGCCGGCACGATGGAAGGCGACGGCCTGGCCGTAGCCGGGCTGGTGCTGGGCTATGCGATGGTGGTCATCACCCTGGTCGGCCTGATGTTGATCGTGCTGTTCTTTGGTGGGATCGCGCTCTTCCTGGGCTACCTGGGCATGAACGGCCAGCTCAACTAGGACATGCCCATCTATCCCCTCGCCCGGCAGTTCCTGTTTCGCATCGATGCGGAACGGGCCCATGGCCTGGGGCTGCAAGCCATCGAGGCTGCCTATCGCAGCGGCCTGAATCCCTTGCTGGCGATGCGTCCGGCACCGTTGAAGACGCGCGTGTTCGGCGTTGATTTCCCCAATCCGGTCGGCTGCGCCGCCGGCCTGGACAAGAATGGCGAGCACATCGACGCGCTGATGGCGCTCGGCTTCGGCTTTGTCGAGATCGGCACCACCACGCCGCGCCCGCAGCCGGGCAACCCGAAGCCGCGCATGTTCCGCCTACCCGAACACCAGGCCGTCATCAATCGGCTCGGCTTCAACAACCTGGGCGTGGATGCGCTGGTGCGCAATGTCGAGAAGGCCAAGCGCAACGGCATCCTCGGCATCAACATCGGCAAGAACAAAGACACGCCCAACGACAAGGCGTCCGACGACTACATCCATTGCATGGAACGGGTGTTCGCGCTGGCCGACTACATCACGGTGAATATTTCATCGCCGAACACGAGCGGCCTGCGCGACCTGCAGGATGAAGAAACCCTGCGCCGCTTCATCGGCGAACTGCGCGAAGCCCAGGAAGAACTGGGCGGCGTGCACGGCCACCGCACAC